>DAOUTC010000005.1 GCA_030626915.1 Dehalococcoidia bacterium | reverse complement strand
TTAATTCGCCGCTTAATCCTTCTACCTGAAATAATAGAGGAGGTGGTAAATACTTTGCAGCCCCACCACTTGCCTTATTACGCTCAAGAGCTAGCCACCGTTTTTCATAGCTTTTACAAGCAGTGCAGAGTAGTCTCCCAAGATGAGGCACTAACCAAAGCACGGCTCAAATTAGTCAGGGCAACTCAAATTGTCCTAGCCAAGACTCTCCACCTTATGGGCATGACAGCCCCCGAAAGGATGTAAAGTATTTCTATTGCCAAACTTGAATCCAGAACCGCCCTGTGCTAGATTGGCACATATAAACTTATATAATATAAAAGGTCTATAACAGAATGACACAAGTGGAGTTAGCGCGAAAGGGCATTATTTCACCTCAGGTAAAGCATGTAGCTGAACAGGAGGAGGTAGAGATAGATTTTATCCTGCAAGGCTTAATTGCTGGGACAATCGTAATCCTGGCCAATCCTACTCATAAGAATTTAATTCCCTGCGCCATAGGCAAGGGGCTAAGCACCAAGGTCAATGCTAATATAGGCACATCATCAGACTTCTGTGATTTAGACTTAGAACTCAGGAAACTACAAGCTGCTATTGACTCTGGCAGTGATACGGTTATGGACCTGAGCACTGCGGGTGACATTTCAGCTATCAGGAGAGCCATCATAGCCTCTAGCCCGGTACCCATAGGGACCGTGCCCATTTACCAAGCTGGAATTGAAGCTATAGAGAAGCATGGAGCTATCGTGAATATGACTGTTGATGAGCTTTTCGCTGTAATTGAAGAGCAAGCTAAAGAGGGCGTTGATTTCATAACTGTTCATTGCGGTGTAACTCAGGCGTCCCTGGCACGGCTAAAAAGCCAGGGTAGAACAACTAACATAATTTCTCGAGGTGGTGCCTTTCTCACTGGCTGGATGCTACATAATGAGAAGGAAAATCCCTTATATCAATATTATGACCGTTTGTTAGATTTAGCCTGTAAATATGATTTTGCCCTAAGTTTAGGCGATGGCCTGCGTCCGGGAAGTATTGCTGATGCTACCGATAGAGCTCAAATCGAGGAGTTAATCATCCAGGGTGAATTAGTAAAGCGTGCTAAGGAAGCTGGAGTCCAAGTTTTTGTAGAAGGGCCTGGACATTTGCCACTGGACCAAATAGTTAGCAATGTTCAATTAGAGAAGAGCTTATGCCATGGAGCACCTTTTTATGTTCTAGGCCCGCTAGTAACTGACATAGGTGCTGGCTACGACCATATTACTGGCGCTATCGGAGGTGCCATTGCTGCTGCCGCCGGCACAGATTTTCTGTGCTATGTTACTCCCACAGAGCACCTTTCACTTCCCGATGTAGAAGATGTAAAACAAGGAGTGATAGCCTCCCGTATAGCTGCTCACGCTGGTGACATTGTTAAGGGCGTAAAGGGCACCAAAGACTGGGATGAAAAAATGTCCATAGCTCGCAAGAATCTTGATTGGGCGGCTCAGGCCGAATTATCTTTAGACCCACAGCTTTCACGTCAAGTTCACAGCAAGATTCCTACAACAGGAAAAACCTGCAGCATGTGCGGCAAATACTGCGCCCTGGCAATAGTAGAAAAATATCTAAGAAGCCAGGCAACTAAACACTAAATACTTCAAGAGGAGCAATCAGCTCTCAGCGGTCAGCATTAAGCTGATGGCAGACAAATGAGGGTATGAATGAGAGGCAGTATAAATCTAGGCAAGATTTTCGGCATCCCATTACGACTCCACTACACCTGGTTCATCATCTTTACCCTGGTAACTATTTCATTGGTGCTCTATTTCCCTGGCGATTACCCTATCGTAGAGCGAATAGCTTTTGGCATATTAGCCAGTATCCTTTTCTTCGCCTGTATAATTATCCACGAGCTAGCTCACAGTGTTCTTGCTATTCGTAATAACATTCCGGTCAAAGAAATTACTCTTTTTGTATTCGGCGGCGTCTCCCATATAACCAAAGAGGCAACTCGCCCTAACACAGAACTTCTAATAGCTGTAGTGGGCCCATTAGTCAGTTTAGCTATGGGAGGCATTTTTTACGGATTATCTATTCTGCTGGCACAAGCCCAACAAACCTTAATAGCCAGCTTAATGCAGTGGTTGGCTATAATCAACGTAGTTCTAGCTTTATTCAACTTAATCCCTGGCTTTCCTTTGGACGGAGGCAGGGTATTTCGTGCCATCGTATGGCGAAAAACTGGCAACTACTTCCGAGCCACATATATCGCTACCAATGTAGGACAAGGCATAGCCTATGCCTTTATGGTTGGTGGATTGGCAATTATTCTTGTTACCCACCTATGGTTCAATGGCCTATGGCTCATTTTCATCGGTTGGTTCTTGCATAATGCCGCCAGAGCCAGCTATCAACAGGTTTTGCTACGTGATTCCCTTTCTGGGCTCACGGTACGCCACGTTACAGACTATGGCTGCCCTCTCGCTCCCCCTGAACTCAGTTTAAGAGAATTAGCTCAAAGTTATATTCTACCCACGGGGCGAACTAGCTTCCCTGTAGCCAGAGAAGCTACGTTAGAGGGCATGGTCACCTTGCGTGATATAAAGAAAATTCCCCAGAATCGCTGGGATACCACAACAGTGCGGGATATAATGACTCCAGCTAACAAGTTGAAAATAGCCTACCCTAACCAAGACATCTTAAGCCTGCTACAGCAGATGGAAGGGACAGACCACATACCGGTAGTAGAGGAAGGAAAATTTATCGGCATAGTAGATCGAGAAGACCTGAATCGTTTTCTTCGTATACGAATCGCCTTAGGAACGAAATTAAGATTCTGAATTAATTGACACTGCCTGCCTTTTTATTTTATCATTAGTTTCTCTGTGAGTAATATTTCTAAGCCGGGCCCTACGCTGGCGGAGGTAGCCGCTGGTTTCTTAGTTAGCTTACCCCCGCAAGATAGAGAAAAGGCACAGGAGAAAGTATATAAATTTATCCGCTGGCTTGGCCTACACAGAAAAGTAAACGAGCTTACTCCTCTCGATATAGATGGTTACACTGAGCAAATCATGCCTTCAGAAACAAAGCCGGTTAAGTCCTTTCTTACCTACATTCATAAAAAAGGATTCAGTAAAACAAATTTAGCTGTACACCTCCGAGTGAAAAAAACATCACATAAGGTGTCTTTAACTCGGCAAAACTCCCGAGCTCAAACTACCTTAACCACACAAGGATATGCCAAATTGAAAGCAGAGTTAGCCAATCTAAAAAGCCAGCGCTCTGATGCTACTGAAGAAATACGCAGAGCAGCAGCTGACAAAGACTTCCGAGAAAATGCTCCCTTGGAAGCAGCTCGGGAGTACAAGGCACATTTAGAGGGAAGAATCCAGGAACTGGAATCAACTTTAAAGTCAGTGATAGCCGTAGATGAAAACCAAGGCATATCTAGGATAAAAATCGGAAACACTGTAGAGCTTTATGACCTGTCATTGGGTAAACAGCTACGCTATGTTTTAGTTGACCCCCGGGAAGCAAATCCAATCAAGGGCAGAATTTCAATTGCCTCACCTATAGGCAAAGCTCTTCTGGGTAAAGAAAAGGGGCAAACAATTAAAGTTAGCGCTCCCGCTGGCATATTCAGCTATCGTATCGAAGAAATTCGCTCCTCGAATCATGAGGAGTATAGCATTCGTTAGACTCTACTAAAGTCATCCCCCCTTTACCATCTGCTTGAGTTCATAAAGCTTGGTAATGGCTTCTAGGGGCGACATAGAATCTATATCAAGCTTGGCAATCTCATTAGCTAATAAGGAGTCTTTAGGCCAGAGTGGGAGCTGTTGCGCTTTCCGCCGAGGAACCTTACTCTCTTTAGAAGTGCGACTTTCTAGCTGGGTTAAAACCTCTTGAGCTCGATTAATTACCCATCTTGGCAAGCCAGCTAGCTGAGCCACATGGATACCATAACTCCGATCAGTACCTCCGGGAATAACTTTATGTAAAAAGATAACTTTATCTCCCTCCTCAGCTACAGCCACATTAAAGTTCTTCACCCTGGGCAAGGTATTAGCTAAATCCACCAATTCATGATAGTGAGTAGCAAAAAGAGTCTTTGCACCTAGCTCGGGATAATTATGAATAAATTCAGCTACCGCCCAGGCAATGGAAAGTCCATCATAAGTGCTTGTGCCACGGCCAATTTCATCCAGAATGACCAAAGAATGAGGAGTAGCATTATGTAAAATGTTTGCCGTCTCAGTCATCTCTACCATAAAAGTAGACTGTCCAGCAGCTAAATCCTCTTGGGCGCCAATTCTGGTAAAGACGCGGTCAACGATACCAATAGCAGCTGATTCAGCAGGAACGAAGCTGCCTATTTGAGCTAAGAGAACTATTAAGGCTACCTGTCTCAGATAAGTAGATTTCCCCGACATGTTTGGTCCGGTGAGTATGATAAGTTGATTATCATCATTACTTAAATAAGTATCGTTAGGAACAAAATTGTCGCTGCCCATGCTCCTCTCCACTATAGGATGACGCCCTGCCTTAATATCTATAACATCCTCGGTGGTCAACGTGGGCCTAACATAGCCATGCCTCACTGCTACTTCAGCAAGGCTACAGAAGGCATCAATTTGAGCCACAATTCTGGCAGTAGTCAATATCTGCTCAGCAACAGCGCCTATTTGCTGACAAACTTGTCGGAAAATAGTAGCCTCTAGCTCAGCAATCTTTTCCTGCGCATTGAGAATGAGCGATTCATATTCCTTAAGCTCGGGAGTGAAGAACCTTTCCGCTTCCGCCAACGTCTGCTTGCGAATATAATCGGATGGAACCAGTTTGAGATTGGCTCGCGACACCTCAATATAGTAGCCAAACACCTTGTTATAACCTACCTTTAAGGATTTAATCCTCGTGCGTTGCCTTTCCCTTTGCTCTACACTGGCTAGGTATTGTTTAGCTTCTTTGGAGCTACGACGAAGCTCATCTAACTCAGCAGAAAAACCTTCTTTTATTACTCCTCCTTGCTCAAAATCTCCAGGTTCATCAGCGATAGATTGACCGATTAAATGCATAATGTCAGGGCAAGGTCTCAATTCGGCAGTTAACCAACCTACAGAGTCTCCCTCTTCCATTGCTTCCTTCAATTCAGGTATTTTTTCTAAGCTAGCACGTAGCGTTATTAGCTCCCTGGGCATGACCTTGCCACCTCTCACTCGATTGACCAGCCTTTCTAAATCAGCAATATCTGCCAGAAGTGTCACAGCCTTATGACGAGCCAAGGTGTGGTGATAAAACCAAGTGACAGCTTCTTGCCGTTGGTTCAATTCTGCTATGTCAACAAGAGGATGCCCCAGCCAATTTTTGAGCAACCTGCCACCCATAGCCGTCTTGGTTAAGTCAATAATGGAGAGGAGCGAGTTACCAGTCTCTCCCCATCTACCACCTTGAAAAAGCTCCAGATTACGGCACGTCTGGCCATCAATAATCATAAAGGAATCTGTGGAGTAGGTAGCCAGACCAGTTAGCTGTGATAAGGCTTCCTTTTGGGTCTCTCTGACATAATGGATTAATGAGCCAGCAGCCCTTATGGCCAAGGGTAAATGAGCACAGCCATAGCCTTCCAGAGTTGCCACGTCAAAATGTTCCAGTAAAGTTTGCTGAGCTACCTCCAAGTCAAACCAGTAGTCATCAAGCTGAGTTACAGCGGCTGACAATGATTCAGGAAGCTTTGTCATTCTGAGTCCTGTGGACGAAGAATCGGAGACAAGAGCTTCGCTGGGCTGAAGCCTTTCCAATTCACAGGAAATCCTGTCAGCGGGAAGTTGAGTAGTGGCAAACTCACTTGTGGTTATATCAACATAAGCAATCCCCGCCTCATCACCTTCAATAACCAAGCTGGCCAGATAGTTATTGCTCTTACTCTCCAGAAGATTGGGCTCAACCACTGTCCCCGGCGTCACTACACGAATAACATCTCTGTCTACCAACCCTTTGCCCGGAGGGCTGAGTTGCTCACAAATGGCTACCTTATAACCTCGGTTAATGAGCCTGGCTAAATAATTATCCAGAGCATGATAGGGTATCCCTGCCATAGGCACCTTGTGCCCTTTGCCCATCTCTCGAGAGGTCAAAACAATATCTAACTCCCGTGAAGCGACCCTGGCATCCTCATCGAAGGTCTCGTAGAAATCACCCAGGCGAAAGAAGACTATGGCCTCAGGATACTTTTGCTTAACCCTGAGATATTGTCGCCTTAGTGGTGTTACCGCCATTGATGCTATTTTACTACAAAGACTTCATTGAAAACGAGTTAACTCGTTTGCTATGATGCTAACTAGATAATTTCCTATGGAAGAAATTAGCATTCACATTGAGGAAAAATTTCGTGGTTTAGTTGACGAAGACTGGGTGCGAAGAATAACCCAGCAGGTACTTAAGGCTGAAAGTATAAAACCTCCTTATGAGATAAGCCTGGTTTTCACCGATTCCAAGACAGTGCAAAGGCTCAATCGAGACTACCGAGGCGTGGATGAACCCACAGATGTGCTTGCCTTTTATATGCTGCCTCAACAAAAAAACGAGCCCTCTTTTATCCTCCCTCCCGATGGCGTAACTCACCTGGGAGAGGTAATCATTTCCTACCCTCAGGCAGTGGAGCAAGCAAGGGAACAAGGGCATTCCGTTGAACAAGAACTGGCATTGCTAATTATCCACGGAATACTTCACCTTCTGGGATATGACCATGAGCAACCAGAGGAAGAAGCCAAAATGCGAACCAGGGAAAGAGAGCTTTTAGAGAAAGTTGTTTAAGGAACAGAATTACAAGCAGGGTTTGGCGTTGTTGGTATAACTGTGCAATGATATACTTCGCTAGATAGGAATGGCAAGGATAGATGGTCGGGGCAATAACGAGCTTCGTCCCGTGCTTATAACGCCGGGCTACCAGAATTTTGCTGAAGGCTCAGCTTTGATAGAGCTGGGGAAGACAAGGGTATTATGCTCTGTAAGCATGGAGGAAAGAGTACCCCATTTCCTTAAAGGCAGCGGCCAGGGTTGGGTTACTGCTGAATATGCTATGCTGCCTCGCTCCACCCTTACCCGCACACCGCGCGATAAAACAGGAGGAAGAAACCAAGAAATCCAGCGCCTTGTAGGTCGCAGCTTAAGAGCGGCAACTAGCTTATCAGCCCTGGGAGAGAGAACTTTCATTGTAGATTGTGATGTATTGCAGGCTGATGGTGGTACCAGAACAGCAGCCATCACTGGTGGATATGTGGCTCTATTTCAAGCTTTCCATAATCTGAGGAAACAAGGCGCTCTGCCATTTATGCCATTACGTAGAATGATAGCTGCTACCAGTGTTGGCATTGTGAATGGTGACATGCTGCTTGACCTTTGCTACGAAGAGGATTATCGAGCTGAAGTTGATTTTAATATAGTCATGACCGATAAAAACGAGTTTGTAGAAATTCAGGGAACTGCTGAAGGTAAGCCTTTCTCTAAAGAAGTCGCTGACTCGTTGCTCTCCCTTGCCCAGCAAGGAATAGAGAAATTATTCAAAATCCAAAAGGAAACCCTGAGAGCTTTACCCTGAGAACGTAGCAATATGTGGTGAGCGAAGCGGGTTAGGTGAATTGTGAGTAAAAATGGGGAGAAAAGATAAAGAAATCAAAGATAAAGAGGTAATAGAATCTATAATAAAAAGGGCCACTGTTTGCAGAATCGGTTTATGTGAAAATAATGTGCCATATATAGTCCCCCTCGTTTTTGGTTATAAGGATAATTGCCTGTATTTTCATTCTGCCCCCGAAGGCAGGAAAATTGACACCATTAAACGAAACAATAATGTCTGCTTTGAGCTAGATGTTGATTGTGAATTAGTAAAATCAGAAACTGCCTGTAGCTGGGATATGAAATATTATAGCGTTATCGGTTTCGGAAAAGCTTTTTTCGTTGATGACCCGGAGGAAAAAAGAAAGGCGTTGAATATTATTATGGAACACTACTCAGGTAATCCACATGAATATCCTACAAATGAAATTAATAAGGTGGCAATTATTAAAGTTAAGATAGATAGTATGACAGGGAAAAAGTCAGGATACTGATAGCGCACTCCCTAAGGGCGAACCTGTCCGCTGCCAAAGATAATCCATTTGTAGCTGGTGAGTTCCTTAAGAGCCATAGGACCACGAGCATGAAATTTCTGGGTGCTTATACCTATCTCAGCACCCAAGCCAAACTGAGCACCGTCGGTAAAGCGAGTGCTGGCATTAGCATAAACGCAGGCTGCATCAACTTGGTTTAGAAACCTCATCGCCGCTGAATAGTCCTCAGTAATGATGGCTTCAGAATGTCCTGAGCCATATCTTTCAATATGCACTAAAGCTCCATCCAGGGAATCAACTACTTTAATAGCTGCCTTTAGCGATAAATACTCTTTCCCCCAGTCCTCTTCCACTGCGGGGACTAACTTCAAAGATGGAATAGACTCAAGGATAGCCATGGCTCGCTCATCACAATGCATCTCTACTCCAGCCTTCGCCCATTCTTTAGCTATGGCTGGCAAGTAAGCTTGAGCCACTTGGCTATGGACTAAAAGGCAATCCAGAGCATTACACACAGTGGGGCGCTGAACTTTGGCGTTATAGACAATGGCCACAGCCTTGGTAAGGTCAGCGCTTCTATCCACATAAGTATGACAAACACCTATCCCGCCGGTGACTACCGGCATAGCGGCATTCTCAGAAACAAGCTTTATCAATCCAGAGCCGCCGCGTGGGATTATCAAGTCAATCACCCCCTTCATTCGCAGCATGTGGTGGACCAAGGCCCGCTCCGTAGACTGGATAAATTCAATTGCTCCTTGAGGCACACCAGCATCCAGGCAAGCTTGCTGAGCTACCCTGGCCAATGCACTATTGGAATTTATGGCTTCTTTACCACCACGAAGGATAACAGCATTGCCCGATTTAAGACACAAGCTTGATATATCTATAGTAACATTAGGACGACTCTCATATATAGCTCCGATAACTCCCAGGGGGACTCTTTTTTTTCCTATTTGCAAACCATTGGTCAGAGTTCGCATCTCGAATACCTCGCCTACAGGGTCGGGCAAGGCAGCCACTTTCCTCACATCATGGGACATATCTTCCAAACGGCTCGGTGATAACAGAAGTCTATCGAGCATAGCTTCGTTCATTCCCGAAGCTTTAGCCTCTTCATAGTCAATTCTATTAGCGGCCAGGATTTCACCTTTCTTGGTGATAAGAGCTTCAGCAATGTTGAGTAAGGCTTTATTCTTAGTTTCCGTAGAAAGGAAGGCAAGCTTTCTTGAAGCTGCTTTAGCTTCCTTCCCCTTTCCCTCCAGTTCTTTTACAGCTAATTCCATTCTTTCTTTTGCATCGTATCATTTGTACACATATTTGTCTATCTTAAATCTCAGTAACTTTCAGGGCAATATTTATTAAGAGCCGAAGGCGTGTTGACAACAGCATCAGGAAAAAACTAATCTAGCGTTAAGGTGTAGAACAATTATCCTAAGATAGCGAAATTTTGCCAGTGGCTTGGAAAATCTTGAAAAATGAGGATATACAAGAAGGCACTGAAACTGCTAGGCAAGGTAGTAGCTAGAATTCCTTTTAATTTAACTTGCAGATTTATGAAACTGAGCAATAAAAGAGCCATCAGAAATGGGGAAATTAGCATTTTATACACGCTGACCATCCTCGTCTTGTTGCTACTAGCATCAACAATCGGCTGTCAGCCGCAAGCAACGCAGTACTACAAGCATGGCCTTGATTTAGCCACTGAAGGTCAGTATGAACAGGCTCTCTCAAACTTTAGCAAAGCTATCGAGCTAGACCCTGACTTTGCTGAGGCCTACTACAACCGAGGCAGTGTGTACACTTACAAAGGAGAGTATAACAAGGCCATTGCTGACTGCACCAAGGCTATCGAGCTAGATCCTGATTACGTCTTGGCCTATAACAACCGGGGTTACGCCTACTGCCACATGGAGGAATATGACAACGCCATTGCTGATTGCACCAAGGCTATCGAGCTAGACCTTGACCTTGCGATGCCCTATACCTCCCGGGGTTGGGCATACGCTAACAAAGGCGAATATGATAAGGCCATTGCTGATTGCACCAAGGCTATCGAGCTAGCCGACTATACCTTAGCCTGCAACAGCAGCAAATTTGTCTACTGTTACAAACGCGAATATAACTACGCCACAGCCTACAACAGCCTGGGCATTGTCTACTACCTCAAAGGAGAGTATGACAAGGCCATCGCCAATTGCACCAAGGCTATCGAGCTAGACTCCGATTATGCGTGGGCTTATAACAACCGAAGCATTGCCTACCTTAGCAAAAGGGAATATGACAAGGCCATCGCTGATTGCACCAAGGCTATCGAGCTAGATCCTAACCTCGCCAACTCATACAACACCCGGGGGTATGCATATCGCCTCAAAAGCGAAGAAGACAAGTCCATTGCTGATTACGCCAAAGCTATCGAGCTAGACCCCGATTACGCCTGGACTTACAATAACCGGGGTTGGATATACCGCCTCAAAGGCGAATATGCCAAAGCCATTACTGATTACACTAAGGCTATCAATCTTAACCCTAACCTTGCCAAAGCCTACAATGGCCGGTGCATTGTCTATTTCCTCAAAGGGGATTACGACCGGGCTATTGCTGATTGCACCACGGCCATCGAGCTAGCCCCCGATTATACCTGGGCATGCAATAACCGGGGTTGGTTGTACTGCCTCAAAGGTGAATATGCCAAGGCTGTTGCTGATTACACCAAAGCTATCAATCTTAATCCTAACTTTGCCAAGGCCTACAACAACCGAGGTATTGTCTACTACCTCAAAGGCGAGTATGATGAAGCCATTGCTGATTACACCAAGGCTATTGAGCTAAACCTTGACTATTTCTCGGCCTACAACAATCGGGGCGCCGCCTACCTTGGCAAAGGGGATTACGATCAAGCCATTACCGATTGCACCAAAGCTCTCAAGATAGACCCTGATCTCCCCAGGCCCTGCCGCAACCGCGGTTATGCCTACTACCTCAAAGGCGAATATGATAAGGCTATTGCTGATTGCACCAAGGCTATCAGGCTATCTCCCGCTTATGCCTGGGACTACAACAACCGGGGCATTGTTTACTTCCTCAAAGGTGAATATGACAAGGCTATTGCCGATTACACCAAAGCCATTGAGCTAGACCCCAATTATGCATGGGCTTATAACAACCGGAGCGTTGCCTACCTTAGCAAAGGGGAGTACGACAAGGCCATTGCTGATTGCACCAAGTTTATTGAGCTAGACCCCAACCTTGCCCTAGCCTACACCTCCTGGGGTTGGGCATACGCTGACAAAGAGGAATATGACAAAACTATTACTGATTGCACCAGAGTTCTTGAGACAGACTCCGATTACACCAAGCTCTATCCCAGCCAGCATTATGTCCACGAAGCGTTAGATAAGAAAGCTAAGACAATAGCTGACTTTGAAATGCTTACCAAGCTAAAGGAGATTCCATCACTGTTTGAAAGAGCCAAACAGGAAATGGAGAAACTCCGACTAGGAATATGATAAGACGCTAACTAATACCCTAAAATATATAGGTGAGCTAACTATTTCACAACAGAATATTCAAAAGTAGAGCATCATCCATAATTACCGAGCGTTAGAGACGGGCTCTACGTCAGTAAGTGTGAAAACCTCCCGAAACCTTAATGTTAGCAGTCATTTCGTTGCTTGAGAGGAATATTCTCCACCTGAGATTATTGAGGTCGCGGATATCCGTGAGCCATGCATTTGATGACCTTTATGCGGTTATTCTCCCCTTCCACAAAGCCATTGGACATGTGGTGGTCAAAATAATTAAGAATCTCATTGCGCCAATTTCTGAACATGAAAAACAGAGCCTCAAATTTCCTAAGTCCACTTCTACGAACAGCACCCTCCCAACGAGAGAATGAAAGCTCTGCTTCCTAGCGATCCTGGCTTTTATACCATTCTCTCAAACTTTCCTTTAAACTCCAGGCTCTAGCCAGTTCAGGATAACAGCTAAGCAAATAAACCTAGCTTTAATTGTTCCTTGTAATTTAAACTCTCAACTTTACGCACCGAAAAATAGCGATTGTGGAAAAGCGGCCCCTTTCTGCTTCGGCTCTCTTCACCCTGCAGTCTGGTACGCACCTTATCCAGAGCTTCATTAACCCTGCGTATCACATGGAATTTGCCCACCACGATATTAGCTCTCGGCAAACACACCCGGACAGCTTGTCGAAATGGCTCATGAACATCCATAACCACCACCCCAACTACTTCAGACTCAGGGAGAGCAGTGAAATATTTTCCCAGGCTATTCTTACCACAGCCCTCGACTATGCCTAAAACCTTCTAAAAAGTGTAGACCCAACATTTTGCCTCTTGCCAACAAATTATTTTTGGTATATGCTTAAACAAATTTCTCGGACGGGAGGTGGAACCATTGGAAAAAAGTTCATTCCCAAAATGTCAGAAGTGCGGTAAAGGAGACTTAGTGCCCCTCTCCGACTTCGGCAGTCAAGGAGCAGCAATCCACTACAAAGCTTGGGTATGCACTAGTCCTGATTGCGGCTACAATATCAAAATCAGGAACGGTGAAGTATACCTGAATGAACCCATTCTCAGCGGAGAGCTTCGTGCTCGCGCCCGCTGAAGGTTAGTCTATCAATAGTAGGTTTGCCTCAATTAAGTCGGCTGGCTGAATTGGTAATTGATTCCTTTTTCCCACGCCGTTGCGTCGGCTGTGGGAAAGTAGGTAGTTTTCTGTGCTCTGATTGCTGTAAAAAACTACCAAAATTGCTAGCGCCATTTTGTCCCAAATGCGGCAGGCCTCAGGCTAGTGGCATTCTATGTCCCAGCTGCAGGCAACTACAAACGGAAATCGATGGCATCCGTTCTCCATACCGCTTTGATGAAATGATACGCAAAGCCATTCATGAGCTAAAGTACCATAATTTAAAGGCGCTTTCCTTCTGCTTAGCTGAACTATTGGCTGAATACTTGCAGTCAAATCCTTTGCTTGGTGAAGCTATTGTTCCAGTACCTCTGCACCCACGGCGGTTAAGGGAGCGAGGTTATAACCAATCAAGCCTTTTAGCTCGGGAACTGGGTAAACTCACAAACTTGCCTGTGATTGAAGATTGCCTAATTCGGGTTAAAGAGGCACAACCTCAGGTAAAAGCGTCTAGCGTAGAGGAACGAAGGAAAAATGTAATCCATGCCTTTATGTGCCAGAATGAAAAGGTAAGCGGTAAACAGATTATCCTTATTGATGATGTATGCACTTCTGGAGCTACATTAGAGTCCTGTGCTTCAGCTCTCAAAAGTAAAGGTGCCACTTCAGTGTGGGGTTTAACTCTAGCCAGAGAAATCTACAAATAAGGAGGGGACATGAAACTGCAAATCATTACTAAGAATGTGGAGGCCTCTGAAACAATACAAGAGCAAGCCAAGAAAAAGATTGGCAAGTTGAGTCGTTACCTGCCCACTATTGATGAAGGAAAGGTCGAGATTTTCAAGGAGGAGGCTAAGTTACCCCAGCAAAGATTTACCGTCCAGGTTACTCTTGCTAGCAAGGGCATCTTAATCAGAGCTCAGGAGAAAGCTGAAGATATTCGCACAGCCATTGATAAGGTTGTGGATGCATTAACCAGTCGAATTGAGCGATACAAAGGTAAGCTATATGACAAGGGCGGAGGCATTTCCCTGGCTCGCCAGGGAACAACAGAAGAAGCAGAACAAACTGAACCCCAAAAAAAGGTAGTAAAGAGCAAGCGTTTCTTGATCAAACCCATGCTTCAAGATGAAGCTATAAACCAGATGGAACTTCTGGGACATGATTTCTTTCTTTTTATCAGTGCTGAGACTGGCAAGCTTAATCTTTTATACCGCCGCAAAGATGGCAATTATGGCTTGATTGAACCAGAAAGGGAATAATAGGGCATCTAAGATGCTAATAGTTCCATTTTTGCTTGGCTACAATAGGGTTGTCCATTACATGATGCAATTCCGGCCCAAGCAACCCAAATATGAAATGATGGAACCAACAACTGAAAGAAAAGGCGAGACCTTGTCACGGTTTTTCATCACTGAGAGAATTGCTGGCAGATGAGCCTGAATTATCTCATCTTCAATACGCCGCTGGGTTGGATGGGGATCCTGGGATCTGGAAAGGGGTTAGGAGGGCTCGCTTTACCTAAGCCATCACCAGAACAAGTATGGCATCTCCTTAACGAATTTGCCCTGGAATGGCACACCCAAACTTTAACCGAGGCGGAAACTAACTATTTTGGTGTTTTACCTGAAAAAATAAAGCATTACTTGGGTGGTAAGCCAGTTAGCTTCCCTGACAAGTTAGATTTATCTCTGGCCAGTCCATTCCAGAAAGGAGTATGGAGGGTAACTCAGTCTATTCCTTATGGTGAGACAAGGACCTACGCTTGGATTGCTGGCAAAATGGGTATGTCTGGGGCGGCTAGGGCTGTAGGACAAGCCTTAGCCAGAAACCCTCTCCCCATAATAATCCCGTGTCATCGTGTAATCTGTAGCGATGGCAGTCTTGGTGGATTTAGCGATGGCAAATCGTGGAAACGGCGTCTGCTCGAAATAGAGACCAAAGCCATATGAGTTATGGCTCAAGTCTCAAATTGCCTTCGCCTAATACGTTGCCCAATTCACTTGCTAGCTCAGGACAATAGTCTACAGTCATTTCAGGCATTTCCAGGTCAGTAGTTTCATCCTCAGTGGTAACAGCGAAAGAGACTTTATCCTGCCCGGGATAGTTTTGCAGGACACCGATAACCCTATGTAGAAGGTCAACATCTTCTTCCGCATTCTCTGTCTGGTTAAGATTTATTATAAGGTGGCGTCGATTTTGCCCGGTTGACACCTTGCTTTCTGGCTTAATATGCTGGTACCTCTGCGCCTGCTGGCAATTTAACTGCACTTTCCCATCTCTCACCTTCACTAATCCCTTAACCACGAGAATATTGCCTCCCTGCCATAGCTCCTTGGTGTTTTCATAAAGTCCTGGCCAGACAGTAACCTCCACACTACCATCCAAATCCTCGAGTGCCGCAATAATAAAAGGGCGTTTATCCCGAGTATAAGCGTGACGCACTGAGGCTACCATCCCAGCAATTACTATTGTTTCATTGGCCATATCAGTGTTGATTTCACCACAGGAAATGAGATTGCTTCGCTGCCCCTTCGCTGGGCTCAGGGCTTCGGCTCGCAATGACTGAGCTAGAGAATCAAGAGGCGATGAAGAGAAATAAACGCCTAATAACTCTCTCTCCCAATCCAACTTTTGCTTAGTAGATACATCTTCCCCTTTCCTTATCTCTGAATCCAGAGCAAAGGCAGGAGATGCCTGGGTCCACAAATCAAGCATGCTAGTTTGCCCTGATTCCTTCATTCGTTGTTCCATTTGAGCTAAGGAGACAATCCCACTAAGGGATTTAAGCAGCGCTCCCCGGCTACCCAAGGAGTCAAAAACACCAGCCTTAATCAAGCTTTCCAGCACCTTTTTATTGATATTACGTAGGTCGGTTCGATGGCAGAAGTCTTCTATGGACTTAAAAGCACCTCCTTGACTACGGGCTGATAAGATACACCCAATAGGCGAAGGACCGACATTTTTAATAGCGGCCAACCCAAAGCGGATGGCATCCTCACCCCTTCCCTCTCCATTTACTGGAGAGGGAGCCGAGGGTGAGGTCTCTATAGCAAAGTTGGCCTGGCTCCCATTAACATCCGGGGGAAGCACCTGGATACCTAACCTTCGACATTCAGCCACTGCTGAACGAACCTTCTCCATATCATCCCAATAAGTGTTGAGGAAGGCAGTCATATATTCAGTAGGATAGTTGGCCTTAAGATAGGCACCATGGTAAGCAATGAGGGCGTAGCTTACGCTGTGAGCTTTATTGAAGGCATAGCCAGCAAAGGGCTCGATTAAGGAAAATACCTCTTCAGCCAATTCTGTTGATATACCCTTCTTATTAGCTCCAGCAATGAAGTTCTTCTTTTCCTTCTTCATCACCTTTGGTATTTTCTTACCCATAGCTTTACGAAGGACATCAGCCTGTCCCAAGCTATAGCCGGCTAGAGCCTGGGCGATAAACAATACCTGTTCTTGGTAGACAATGACCCCGTAGGTTTCCTTCAGGATTTCCTTTAAGGCAGGGTGAGGATAATGAACAGGAATAATTCCCTGCTTAGCTTTTATGAAAATAGGAATCTGTTCCATTGGTCCGGGGCGATAAAGCGCTATCATGGCAGCAATATCGCTAAAATTAGTAGGTTCAAGTTCCTTTATGTAGCGGCGCATGCCACTGCCTTCCAGCTGGAAAATACCTTTGGTTTCTCCTGAAGCCAGCAACTTGAAAGTCTTACTATCATTAAGAGGGATGTGTAGCAAATCTACAGAGATTCCGCGATTTTGCTTGATAATTTCTGTAGCTTTAGCCAGGATGGTCAAATTGGATAGCCCCAAGAAATCCATCTTCAAAAGCCCCAGGCGAGCGATGTTCCCCATATGATACTGAGTCATAACAGCACGGTGATTCCCTTTACCTATCGGCTGCAGAGGTACATATTTAGTTAAGGGGTCACTTGAAATAACAACACCAGCGGCATGGGTGCTAGCGTGTCTAACAAGGCCTTCCAGCTTTCGAGCTGAATCAATTAAGTTACGTACCACCTCATCTCCACAGTAGATATCGTTAAGTTCCTTGCTCTCTCCCACAGCTCTATCCAAGGTTATAGTTAACTCTAGAGGAATAAGTCGAGCCACCTGGTCCACTTGAGCATAAGGCATACCCAAAGCCCGCCCGGTATCTCTTAACGCCGCCCTGGCTCCCAGAGTGCCAAAGGTAATGATTTGAGCTACGTGGTCAGTGCCATATTTCTGATTAACATAGGCCAGGATTTCATCGCGACGGTCATCCTGGAAATCAAGGTCAATATCTGGAAGTTCGCGGCGCTCTACATTGAGAAAGCGCTCAAAAACAAGCTCATAAGCCAAAGGGTCAATATCGGTGATACCCAGACAATAAAGAGCCAAGCTGGCAGCAGCACTCCCTCGAACACCAAAGTGGATGCCACGGCCTCGGGCAAAGGAGACGATATCCCAAACGACAAGGAAGTAATCAGCAAATCTAGTTTTTTGGATAACTTCGAGTTCATAGTCAAGACGTTCCTTGACTTTAGGAGACGGGTCTGAGTATCTCTTTTCTAACCCTTGCCAACAAAGCTCAGCCAAGAAATCATCTGCTGTCTTGCCTTGAGACAAGGTTACCTGCGGCAAGTGGAGCCTGGCAAAATCCAATTCTAATTGACACATATCGGCAATGTGCTGAGCATTCTCTACAGCCTGAGGCATATCATCAAAGAGCTGCTCCATCTCTTCAAGACTCTTTAAATAGAAGAAATCGCCTGACATCTTTAGTCTCTTTTCATCATGTATGGAAGTATTGGTCTGTATGCATAGCAGGAGTTCATGAGCAGGAGCATCTTTTTTATTAATGTAATGAACATCAACAGTGGCCACGGGTGGTATATCGAGCTTGGTGGATAAGGAAATAAGTCCCTGGTTAATTTTTTCAAGTTCAGGAATCGGGTGTCTTTGAATCTCCAGATAGTAATCAACAAAAGTTTCCTTATACCATGAAGCTGTTCTGGCTGCCTCATCAATTCGCCCTTCCAGAATAAGTCGAGCCAGTTCCCCATGAGCGCAGCCAGAAAGAGCGATAAGTCCATCATGATGAAGCTTTAGAAGCTCCTTATCCACCCTGGGCTTATAGTAAAATCCCTCAAGGTGGCTTTTAGTAACTAATTGAATTAAATTATGGTATCCTTTCTTATTCTTAGCCAGTAAGATAAGGTGATACGGATTTTTATGAGCGGGGTCTCGACTATGGCAATCTGTTTGAGCTACATAAACTTCACAGCCAACAATTGGCTTTATCCCTGCCTCCTTAGCCGCCAGATAAAAATCAATGACGCCATACATTGCACCATGGTCAGTAATAGCCAGGCTGTCCATGCCCAACTCCTTGGTCTTGGCGATAAGCTGTGGAATACGGCACATGCCATCAAGCAAACTATACTCCGTATGAACATGGAGGTGAGTGAACTTCTGTGGCATTTTTTAAAATTATAGCACAGGGTTTACTGAAAGAAGCACGAATTACGGATAAATTCTAAGCACGAAATTCGAAATACTAAACAATATCGAAGCACTAATGACAAAAATTCAAAACAAACGAGTTTTAGTATTTGAGTTTGAAATTTGGAATTTGTTTAGGATTTGGAAATTAGAATTTAGGATTTAAGTTAGATGATTAAAGTCGGCGTGCCTAAAACATCGAAAGTCATTAAAGCTGCTGTCTATTGGCTATTCATAATTTGTTTCCCTCTTCTACTTCTTACCAGCACTGTTCGCCTGGGAGTGAACAGCATGCATACTTACGAGTATGGTTTCGATAAATATGGTATAAGCGAGGTTACAAAGATAGACCGGGCACAGTTAAGCGAAGTAGCAAGAAGGCTCGTTGACTACTTCAATTCCCGCGTAGAGACACCTCAAATGATAGTGGTTAATGAGTATGGAGAGGAATTTGAACTGTTTCAGGAAGATGACCAGAATCGTGAGCTTACCCATCTCGAGGATGTTAAGCGGCTGTTTCAATTTAATTATCGAGTTCAGGTAGCAAGCCTGGCCTATATCATTATCTATAGTCTAATGTCATTGCGAGGGAAACGAAGCAATCTCAAAAGATGGAGAAAAGGCCGCTGGCAAGATTTAGCTAAGGGAGTGAGACGAGGATGTGTTCTCACTTTAGCCATCATAGCTGTGCTGGGCATCGCCTCAATTCTTATTGATTTTGAGCAATTATTCATCCAGTTCCACCATGTTGCCTTTGACAATCCATGGTGGATGAGCTCGGGCTATCTCCCCAAGCTATTTCCGGAACAATTCTGGCAGGATATTGCCTTCCTCGGCGCCGGGATTATAGCTGCGGAGGCTTTGCTTTTAGGCGGCATTGCCTGGGCAATTCCCTTTATTTACCAGCGGCGCAAGCACTAGCGTTAAGATCAAGTATTAACTTTTCAAACCCACTGTTAAGTTTAGGATTGGATAAAGACATTTCTTATGCTGGAGTGCAAGGAGTTACCAAGTTTTTCTATGGCCTCACATCTGATTTTGTTAAGTTCTTTTTGCTTCTCCTCGAATTCAATCTTGGAATAAAGCTTCTCAGGGTGAAAGTAAATATCATCTACATACCTTACTGCCCTTGGCACCTCAAAGCCTGTAGGCGAATCTAGCCAATCTTCAAGGCCTCCTCTTAATAAGGAATCTAATATAGCCATGGTGTGTTCCAATCTTATATCTCTGTAACGTGTTCCCTCTTCGCCTAATTCTACGGTATCTATTCCTCCAACGCCTATTCCTCCAGTATTTAGTAGATAGTAATTTACGTGGGGAAGCCCTCTTAATATTTCATAAAATATATTTGCATGCTCCGCTCTATTACCGGCTACAAAGGGGTCATAGAAGAACTCACTTCTAATCCTTCCAGCCCGTGTGGGGTCACCCGCCGAAGATTCCATTGCCTGTCCTATAACCATAAGAGCTACCGCCTGCTCAAGAGTCAATTTTGATATCGCAGGGATTAACGGTCCCCTGGTAATAAGAATTAAGTTATCTACCCTGTCAACATCAATATAAGGGCTGGCATGCATAAAATCTTTTCTCAGTATAACTGCTCTTCCGTTGGATGTTCTTTCAAAATTATAGAAGTCAAAGTCTCCATCTCCAGTTACATAAACATTCTCACACAGGGTTTCTGGTTTTAATAAGCCATAGAATATTTCAATTTGATTCCCTGGATTTACACCCTCTGCTTTTACAAATACCCCTCCGGCTTCAAAACCATGAAAGGAACCATCTGGCATAAGAGTGCCACCGTCGTCTTGAATGAGCCAGGACCTTTCATTCCCTTTCCTTGCCAAAATCTTAGAGGTTAGAGTTGTTTTTCCATTTGCAGATAAAGCGAGAAGCAACGATCTAATAGTCCTGTAATCCCCATGCGCCGATTGAAGATAGTCCTCTCTACAGCCTGCATGCAAGAAAATTCCACCCCTTCTAGTTTTAGCCACCCAATCCTCAGCAGCAAAAACCCCCTTTTTATATTCGCCTATGTAGTTGCTGTTCCTGACTATTTTAATAACCCTCCCGTCATCCAGCATAGCTAATCTTATGGTGATGTCTTTTTGTGGAAGTGGCTTTGATCTATTAGCTTCGAAAGCTTCGTCAGCGAAAAATAAAATTTGATATGTTGGCTCTTTAACCTCTCTTTTTACGGGTATAAAAAGATTCTTCCCACCATAGGCAACATGGGCAAATCTTTCTGGAACAATTAACCTGACCGTTGTTTCACTACTCTCATTGCCCACAACTCTATCAATGGAAATCAATCTTTCTTGGGCCAGAGCTTTTTCACACTGAACTAAGAGCTCTCCCTCCTCTTCACCGAAGGGATAATCATGGCTATTCTGGGTAAATATTGCTGCTCTGGAAGTAGGTTCACTCTCAGCAACAAAATTTCCATATATAGTTTTCCTAATGCCAGGCTCATTCTCTAAGAGCAGTCCTAGTTCTCCATCGGAGGGATTACTTATAAGCCTGTTTTCCTCTATTGCTTTTTTCCTGATTCTCTCCGCAGTTCGTGCGAATTCTTCTAAATCAAATTTTGACATTGAGCTCCTTCGGAGAAATCCTAAATTCGAATTTCTAAATCCTAAACAAATCCAAAATCCAAATTCCTAAGTTTAGGATTTAGAGTTTAGGGTTTCGTATTTCTTCACTTTACACCTCCCGGAATTCGCCTTCTACCGTACCCTCTTCTTCACCGGGTTTCTTACCAGTAGGACCTTCACCACCGCCAGGTGGAGGCTGTCCCGGTTGCTGATAAACAGACGCTCCGATTTTCTGCATAGCCTGTGATAGCTCTTGTATAGCACTACGAATGGAACTTACATCCTTACCCTGAAGTGCTGACTTCACAG
>DAOUTC010000004.1 GCA_030626915.1 Dehalococcoidia bacterium | reverse complement strand
TTCTATTTCACTCCCCTCCCGGGGTTCTTTTCACCTTTCCCTCACGGTACTGGTTCGCTATCGGTCACTAAGAAGTCTTTAGCCTTGGAGGGTGGTCCCCCCAGCTTCCCACAGGATTCCTCGTGTCCCGTGGTACTCAAGAACACAAGCAGAGACTTCACCTTTTCGCCTACAGGGCTCTCACCTTCTATGACTGCCCTTTCCAGAAACATTCGGCTAAGATGAAGTTTTGTAACTCTGTGGCAGACCCTGGAATCTGCCCCTTGTGCCTTACAACCCTAAGATAGCTTAGGCTCCAAGTCCACTTAGCTACCCTAGTTTGAGCTCCTCCCCGTTCGCTCGCCGCTACTTAGGGAATCTCGCTTGATTTCTCTTCCTCGGGTTACTTAGATGTTTCAGTTCACCCGGTTCCCTCTCGTCTTAGACGAGAGCTTGGGTTTTACCCAAGCAGGTTGACCCATTTGGGAATCCCCAGCTAAGCTTGCTAGACAGCTCACTGAGGCTTTTCGCAGTCTTGCCACGCCCTTCTTCGGCTACTGATACCAAGGCATCCACCTTACGCCCTTTTTCCCTTGACCTACACCAAGCAGAACACAAAACCTATTTAATTTTTAACGTGCAAATATAACTCTTCTTCAGAGCTAGTAAATTCTACAACAGGGCACCCCCGATGTCAAATAAAATGCTGGCTCTCCGAGTCAGCTATATTTTAATCCAGATGTATCGACCACTTCTTGACCTAGGGGGCCACCTCAAATTACCGCTGGCCATCCCGCTACCAGGCCAACACAAACCAGCGCTCTCTTGTCAGGGAGGCAACAACAGGAGAAGCGGCAGTGGCAATATCACCGCCGCCTCCCACAACATTCTACAGACAGCCTAGTGTTTCTTATCCTCCTTCAACAGCATTCCACGAGCCAAGCCAATTCTTTACGGGCAAAGGATTCCCATCTATATCAACAAAAGGCTTTGGAGGATCTACATACTGAGTTAAGAGAGTAACCACAACGCTTATAACAAGGCTAATTGCCATTGTGGGCAGAGCCACCATAAAAGTTGCATCTTCCCACCCGTATACCGGGATATAACGGATGGTAAGCACAGTCTCAATAATGATGGCCGCAATTATGTAAGTTAAACACCCATACTGGTTAAATTTCTTCCAAAAAATGCCTAAAACAAAAGGAATAAAAATAGCACTAAGGGCGAGAGCGTAAGCCATGCACATTAACCAGTAGATACGTGCAGCAGCCAGAGCAATGAGGGCGGAGAAGGCCAACGCAACGGGCACCAGCGCTCTTGTCCACCGAAGAATTTGTTTGTCTGTAGCCTTAGGTCTGATTGCCAGTTGAATGTTCCTTCCCCAAAGAGAGGCAGCAGCTAAAGCGCCGCTATCACCACTACTCATAAGAGCTGCTATTAAGGCAACGCAAAAGAATACAGCAAAAGCTGGCGCCATATATGTTGTAGCTAGCCATGGAATCACTGCCTCTATCATTTCTCCTGACAGATTAGGATTCAATATCCATGCGGCAATCCCTGTAAGAGGGCACAATGTTCCAATGACCAAATATATGGCAGCAGTGATAATACAGGTGCGAAAAGTTGTTTTCTCATCTTTTGCTGCCAGGAGGCGCTGCCAAAAATCCTGAGCCGGAATGCTGGCAAAACCAATGGAGAGCCAGGCTATTATGTAATAATTCCAAGCCTCAGCTCCCGTATACCAACAGAAACCCTGTTCACCACTCACAGGCCACAGGGCAAAAGGAGGAAGCCCTTCCACATTACCAGCATTAGCCACAAAAGAGCTCCATCCTCCCACAAGGTTCATGACCATTGGGAACATGATAACTATGCCTAGAATTAATAGACACATTTGAACAAAATCAGTAAGAGTTACAGCCCACATTCCCCCCATATAAGTATAGACGGCGACTACTATGGCAGATATAATTATCCCTGTAGCCAAGGGCATGCCGGTAAATGTCATAATAACAGCACCAAAGGCTACGAGCACAGATGCCACCCAGGTAATTTCACAAGTTAAGGATATAACAATAGCACTAACAACTCCTGTAGGCTTCCCAAAACGCGATTGAAACATATCTGCGGGGGTTAAGTAACGAGCTCTACGCATTATGCGGACAAAGAAAAGGCCGGCAACAATAAAAGCCACCACTGATGAATAAGGGTCCCATACTACCCCTTGTAAGCCCCAGGAGTAAGCATAAGATGCCGACCCCATTACCATACCACCACAGAACCAGGTAGCTACCAGAGTGCCTACTGATAGCCATAGAGGGAGCCGTCTGCCGGCAACTATAAAGTCAGCTTGGTCTTTTATCCTCTTTGAGGCATACCATCCAATGAACAACATTACCGCCAGATAAATAGCCAGAACCACTATAGCCACATTGGCATAGGCAAATTTTTCCATTTATTCCACCTCCTTTCTATTAGTTACTTTGAATCAGGGACAATTTCCTGAAATGGCGCTCAAAGAAATTCCCACTCACCCACCTCCCTTTTATTACTTCGAATAACGCAAAGGAGGTGGGCATGACTAAATAAATTTCAGCCTCATAACCCACCTCCTTTTAATTTTTATTTCAAACCAAGAGGGTTAGTACTTTAAATCAGGGACAATTTTCCTGATAACTGCTAAAGTCTTTTCAATATCTTCTTCAGTATGCTGCACAGAAACTGTCCAGTGCTCGTCTGCGTGAGGCGCAATCCATATGCCATTATTTACCAGCCCAAACCAGAATTTCGTGAGCCTATCAACATTGTAGTATTTCACAAAGGTTCTATAATCATAAATTTCGTGCTCTGTAAAGTGAACCATCCCACAGGGACCCATGCTATTAACATAACCAGGAATGCCATTGTCCTTCATCGTCTTCCTGATACCATCTGCTAATTTATCTTCAAGCCTGGTAGCATAATCAAGGTTTTCTCTGGTTAGAACTTCCCTTAAAGCGATTATGCTTGCTCGTATAGCAAGTGGATTGGCACTATATGTTCCTCCATGAGCCACATCTCCAGGCTTTATAAGCTCCATGATTTCTTTTTTGCCTCCAAATGCGGCTAAGGAAAAACCGCTACCAATGCATTTACCCAGTGTAATTAAATCTGGCGTTATATGATAATATTCACATGCTCCACCAAAAGCTACCTTGAACCCTGTCTTTACTTCATCAAAAATCAACACTACGTTATATTCTTCGGTAAGTTCACCCAATTTTTCTAAATAACCATCCTTGGGAGGAATTAATGTAGTATTCATCATCACCGGTTCCACTATCACTGCGGCTACCTCACCTTTATTCCTCTCCAGAGCGTCTCTCATTGCATCTATATTATTGAAAGGAACAACTACTGTATTCTTCGTGACATCTCTGGGAATTCCTTTAGATTGTGGCACTGTTGTAGGGCAACTTTCAGGGCCAGCTTCACCCAGGTCAGGACCTACGCTTTGCAGCAGATAATCATGCATGCCATGGTAACAGCCTTCTATCTTTATGACTTTCTCTTTACCAGTATAGGCTCTGGCCACTCTTAGAGCATGCATTGTTGCTTCTGTTCCACTATTTGCAAATCTAATAAGGTCGACGGGAAAGCGTTTCTTAACCTCTTCAGCACAAGTGGCCGACAGGTCTGTGGGGGCACAATACAATGTCCCCTTTGATAGTTGTTCTTCAGCCGCCTTGACTAATAAAGGATGTGCATGCCCAGCCAGCACTGCCCCAAAAGCCATATTGAAATCGATATATTCATTACCATCCACATCCCAATATTTACTTCCCTTGGCATGGTCCCAGAAGATGGGGTATGGCTCGTATGCCTGGAAATTACTGGCTACACCTCCTTGAAAGCTCTTCTTAGCTCTTTCAAAACATTTTAAGGATGTTGGCGTCCTCCTTTCATATTCCTTCTCTAGCCCTGCTATACTTTTCATCTAACCCTCCCTTTTTAAAAGAGTTTACTCCAGCACATAACACTGCGTCAATACTTTTGGGGCTCTAAGAGCTGGAAAGTGGAATAATCACTCAAACAAGGGTTTATCCCAAGCCTATGCTGAAGTAAATAAAGCATAGGCGCCAAAAATATATAGCCCGATTAAAGCCAGGGCATACCAGCTAATAAGTACAAAGGTCTTGCGCCTCTGTCGAAACTTCAGCCCAGCAATAACAAGGAGGTTCATCACCACTACCACTACAGCAGTAACAAGGTGGCTACCTGATACAGAGGAGAGAATAGAGCCTTTGATATAAAAAAGGTCAGCCGGGAAAATGACGGTGATATCGAGCATATTTGCACCTAACACATCAGCAACTGCCATATCTATGGCTCCCAAACGGAGGGCAGCTATAGCAACTACCAGTTCGGGTGCCGAGGTAGTGATAGCTAAGAATAGGCTGCCAACAAAACTAGCACCCCAACCAGTAGTCTCAGCAATCTCGTCACCAACGAATGCCAGCCATATTCCAGCAGCAATAACTGCTGCCGCTGCCAATGCAAATCTGAGATATGCTGTCTTTGCAGGAATCTCCTTATATTGGAGGGAATCGGCTTTTGCTGCGGACAATTGGTGGCTGCGCTCAGACAGGAACATCCGTCTCATACCTGCCAAATAAAGTATAAGGATAATGATACTCGGTATGCCCACCCATCCCAGAGCCATTCCAGGAAAGCGTGCACCAGCAAGAATACCCCCAGCAGCAATAGCAATAAGCAATATCCCCCAGCCGGCCGATGCTGTATGTCTCGGACTTGCTTCGGTCAAGACCGGGGTATGGGTATGGAGAATATCCAGCAAAGCCAGGATAGAGAGATTGAACAAACAACTTCCGAAAAGGGTGCCCAAGGCTAAATCAGGGGAAGGTGGCCTAACTAAAGCAACTGAACTCACACTGGTGGTCAGCTCAGGCATGGTAGTAATAGCAGCAATGAGTATCAGCCCTATCCATATCCGTCCCAAGCCCGTCTTCTCAGCAATAGCATCTCCATATCGAGCTAACTTTGTTCCCGCAAACAGGATAATGGCCAGACACACAACAAACTTGAGCCAAACCAAAAGTCACACTCCCTAGAACTTAAGCATTCCGAGCAATCATACTATATATAGAGCAAGCTATAAAGCACCTGGCTGACATAAACTATATGGTATAATACTGATATAGCCAGGGAGAGGTGACCGAGTGGCTTATGGTGCCGCTCTCGAAAAGCGGTGGGCAGCAATGCCTCGTGGGTTCAAATCCCACCCTCTCCGCCAGAATGTTATGTAAAATGAAGGCAACAGATGAACAAAGGCGAAATTACAGCAAATATAATATTTAAAAAAGTGACTTCAATCCTCGCAAGCTACGGAGCAAAGAAAATAAGTATTTTCGGGTCTTATGCCAGAGGTGAAGCAAACCCAGAAAGTGATGTAGATATTATTGTTGAATTTTCGGAAAGGAAAACTCTTCTTGATATTGTAGGAATAGAACAGGAACTATCGGAAGCGTTAGGTATAAAGGTAGATTTGCTAACCGAAAAATCCATAAGCCCTTATTTAGTTGACAGGATAAAGAAAGAAATGGTGGTCATTCACGAATGAGGAAGGACAATTATGTATATTTAAGGCATATCGAAGAATACACGAAGGGAGTAAAATATAAAGATTTTATGGATAATAATTTGGTTCAAGCTGGTGTGATGAGAGAGATTGAAATAATAGGAGAGGCTACTAAGAGGTTAACTCAAGAATTCAAGGAAAAATATCCAGATATACCTTGGAAGAAGATGGCAGGAACGAGAGATAAGCTTATCCATGATTATTTTGGTGTGGACATAGATGCTGTTTGGGATACAGTGAAGCAAGATATTCCCGCTTTAGCAGTAAAGGTAAGTGAAATTATAAAGGAGCTAGAGCCAAATAGCGGGTAAACAATGTAATGTCTAGCTGGAGAGGTGCTGGAGTGGCCTATCAGGCGCGCCTGGAGAGCGTGTGTCGCCTCTGGCGACCGTGGGTTCGAATCCCACCCTCTCCGCCAAAGTTGAATTAGAGAAGAAAGCGATATAAAGAATTATGGTCAAAGGAGGAATACCATGGAAATAGCCCCGAGGATTAGCGTAGATGAGAAAATTCGTTTTGGTAAGCCTGTGATTAGCGGGACACGCGTTCCAGTAGACCTTATTATTGGCAAACTTGCTGGAGGGATGACCTACGAAGAGGTTATGGCTGAGTACGAAATCGCTCACGAGGATATATTAGCTGTCCTTGACTATGCTGCTAAGACTCTATCCAGCGAGGAGATCAAGGCAGCAGGATAAAATGCCAAAATTTGTGATTGATGAAGATATGCCCCGCTCCACAGGAGCAACTCTTGAGCAGCATGGATATGATGTAAAAGACATCCGGGACTGTGGGCTTCGAGGAGCAGGGGATGAGAAGATTTATGAGTTTGCACAAAGTGAAGAAGCAGTAATTCTTACAGGGGATAAAGGTTTTGGTAATATCTTGCGGTTTCCATTGGGCAGGCATTTCGGGATTGTCGTTGTGCACTTCCCCAATGAAATGCCGACTACGGAGATAAACCGTTATCTTTTAGAAAGACTCAGCGACTTATCCCCGGATGACTTCAAAGGAAACCTGATTATCATGGAACCACGGAAAATGCGAATTAGAAGAAAATGAAATGAAGTGCATAAGGAGAGATGCTAAAGTGGCCTATCAGGCGCGCCTGGAGAACGCGTATCGCCTTTGACGACCATGGGTTCGAATCCCCACCCCCCCACCAACGTGGAAAAAACAAGCACCGGTTTTATAAACGTCTTTTGAGGATAATCGCGTGTTGAGAGGAAAAATCCAGAATTTCATTAAGGAATTTGTACAAGGGTACAAAATTGAAAATAAAACAATAACCGATTGGGACGAGCCACTTGTTGCTTTTGCAGATGTTAAGGATTCTCTATTTTTAAAATTGAAAACGGCCGTCGGTGCAACGCATAAGTTGCCGACAGATTTACTGGAAGACGCAAAGACAATAATCTCCTACTTTATTCCCTTCCAAAAGGAAATTGTTTTAAGCAACGTTGGTGCTAAAAATTCCTCAAGGGAATGGGGCATCGCTTATATTGAGACTAATAAGTTAATTACTAACCTAAATAATTGTTT
This sequence comes from Dehalococcoidia bacterium, assembly GCA_030626915.1. Classification (GTDB taxonomy): domain Bacteria; phylum Chloroflexota; class Dehalococcoidia; order GIF9; family AB-539-J10; genus JAUWHW01. Next base: position 14,615 of record DAOUTC010000004.1, on the reverse strand, counting down.
AACAGGGAGATTAGAAAAATCGAATTTTAAATCGGTCATTATTCCTCCAACTCATAATTTCGACGGGAGAAGCCTAATTAGCGATTGGTCACATAAGCATATTGCCCTTATCGCTGGTTTAGGTAAGTTTGGATTGCATCAAATGCTAATTACTGAAAAAGGTTGCTGCGGAAGATTAGGAAGCCTAATCACAAGTGCTAAGATAGAACCTACCAAGAGACCTAATAAAGAATTTTGTTTATACAAATATGATAAAACTTGCACGAAATGTATTGAGAACTGCGTGTTTGAAGTATTGAAAGTTGATTCATTTGATAGACATAAATGCTACGAGATTTGTTTATCAAACGCCAGTTCGCATTCGAAATTAGGATTAGCAACTGTTTGTGGAAAATGTATTTGTGTAGTTCCTTGCTCTTTCAATGATCCTGTAAAATAAAATTCCGTGGCCTGTATCATGTCACTCGGTACGCTCGTGGCTTTGCTCGAAAGTTACATCCTTGCTAGGGCTATGAGATTCGATTTAAGGAATTTTTGACATAGAATATATGCTTCCTGGTTGTGTTCTTGTAGAGCAAAGGTGAACAGTTATAAAAACAATCGGGCTTATCGGAGGCATAAGTTAGGAGTCAATAGCGGAGTATTACCGAATAACAAATGACACTATAAAGGAAAGATTAAGGGGCCAAGAGAATTGTACACTCCCTCTTTTTGATACTACAGCGATATATGCCAAACTGCTATAGAATATGCACTTAAAGATTAGTGGAGATTTCAATGCGCAAAACTCCTAAAGTTGGCTTAGCTTTAAGTGGCGGTGCTGCTCGTGGCCTGGCTCATATCGGAGTATTAAAAGCCCTGGAGGAGGAATCAATTCCTGTTGATATGATAGCTGGTACAAGTGCAGGAGCACTAGTAGGCGCTTGCTACGCTAAAGAAAGGAAGGCAACTGCTTTAGAAGAGCTAGCATTAGGGATAGATTGGAAAAAAATGGCCCGATTAGTTGACCTGAACTTGATATTGTTATGGAAGGGATTTGTTCAAGGACAAAAGGTTAAATCCTTTTTGAGTTCCCTCATTGGGGATATAGAGTTCAAAGATTTAGAAATACCACTTGCAGTTGTAGCTGCTGATGTCCAAAGTATGGAAGAAATTATCATCAGTGAAGGCTCAGTGATAGAGGCGGCGAGAGCGAGCATCTCAATGCCAGCGATATTAACACCGGTAAAGTGGGGGGACAGATTTTTGATTGATGGCGGGGTAGTCAATCCCATACCTGTGGATGTTGTTCGCAGTATGGGAGCAGAAGTAACCATTGCCGTAAACACAGTTGCTATTGCTCAACAAGGAGAAGGCGAAAAACTTGCTGAAAGAGAGGCTAAAATAAAGCCAAGTCCTCATCTTGAGAATAAACAATTAGCAGCAGTAAAGGGAAAAATTGATAGCTTGCTGCGGGGAAATAAAGACAAACTCAAGATTTTTGACGAGCTTTCCCATATTGCTAAAACTAAAATTTATACCGGCAAAGGGAAGATAGACCCCCAAACCCCAAATATATTTGACGTCCTGGTGCAGTCATTTCATGCCATGCAATATGAAAAAATTAGATTAGCCACAAAATCCGCAGACATAGTCATAAATCCAGATGTCAGCCGCATTGGAACATTTGGATTTTATAGGGGGGAGGAAGCTATATCGCAAGGATATAAAGCCACCAAGGCTATATTACCCAAGCTGCAAGAAAAGATTCGGCTATCTCAATAACTAGCAGCTATGATAAGATTACTTGACCATTATGCCACAAGTCAATGAGTTGAAATATTGGGTAGGCTTCTCTCGAATACCCGGTATTGGCCGAGTAAGGCTCTCCCAATTAAAAGAGCACTTTGACAACTTGCAAGACGCCTGGAAGGCCTCAGAAAGTCAGTTAAAGCAAGCAGGATTAGATTCACGAAGCATAGAAACTTTACTTCTGCTACGCCCTAAAATTTCCCTGGACGCTGAGCTAGAAAAGTTGGAACGCTACAAGGTGAAAGCGCTTATCTGTGAAGACCCTTGCTATCCCTCCATGTTAAGGGAAATTTATGATTACCCACCAGTGCTTTACCTCAGGGGAAATCTTCTACTACCCCAGGATGAGCCCTGTCTTGCCGTGGTGGGTACTCGCCGCCCTACCATCTACGGACGGCAAGTAACTGAGGAGATCGTGGCCGATTTAGCCAGGAGCAAAATAACAATTGTTAGCGGGCTAGCCAGAGGAATTGATTCCATAGCTCATCGAGCTGCTTTAGAGGCTGGAGGCAAGACTATAGCTGTCTTCGCTTCTGGACTAGATATCGTTTACCCTGCTGAAAACGCCAAATTAGCTCAAGCTATTATGGAACACGGAGCTTTAGTAAGTGAATATCCTTTAGGTGTCAAGCCTAGAGCTGAGAATTTCCCGCTACGTAATCGGATTATGAGTGGTTTGAGCTTAGGAGTATTAGTGGCAGAAGCTGGGGAAAGAAGCGGAGCCTTGATTACCGCTTTTCAAGCACTAGGACAGAATCGGGAGGTTTTTGCCATCCCGGGCAGTATCCTTTCTCCAGCTAGTAAGGGGACCAACCGCCTCATACAGGAAGGAGCCAAGCTAGTTCGTAACTGCGCTGACATTATCGAGGAGTTAAATTTATCTATTGTTGCTCCTCAACAACTGGAAATTAAGGAGTTTCTTCCAGCCAACGAAGCTGAATCTATGATATTAAAGCAACTGACCTCTGAGCCAAGCCATATAGATGAGATTTGCCATCGCAGCGGTTTAACTGCCTCAGAGGTAGGCAGTACGTTAGCCATACTGGAGTTGAAAGGAGCAGCTAAACAAGTAGGAAATATGAATTATGTACTGGCTCACGAAATTAAGGTAAAGTAAGCCATGGCAAAAGAATTGGTCATTGTTGAATCTCCGGCTAAGGCCAGGACACTAAATAAAATCCTGGGGCGTGGCTACACCGTCAAGGCATCAATAGGACATGTGCGTGATTTGCCTCGTAAAAGCCTGGGGGTGGATATAGATAAAAATTTCACTCCCAAATACGTCATATCGCCGGGAAAGAGAAAAGTGGTCCATGAAATTAAAGAAGCAGCAGGTAAAGCCAATTCTATTTACTTAGCTACCGACCCTGACCGTGAGGGAGAGGCCATCTCCTGGCATCTGGTTAAAGCAGCTAAATTAGATAAGGATAAGACAACCATTCATCGCATAGTTTTCCATGAGATAACCAGGGAGGCTGTAGAAAGAGCGCTTAAGAATCCTCTCTCCATTGATATGAATTTAGTTAATGCTCAACAAGCCAGGCGTATCCTTGATAGGCTTGTAGGCTATAAACTAAGCCCGCTCCTATGGAGAAAGGTGCAGAGAGGCCTCTCTGCAGGCAGGGTTCAATCAGTGGCAGTAAGAATGATTGCTGACCGTGAGCAAGAAATCCAGGATTTTAATCCTAAAGAGTATTGGACTATTGAAGTCGAACTAGCTCCACTGGAGAAACTGCAAGCGAGGTTTAGAGCCAAAGTTGCAGCTTTAGCCGATGGCACCAAGCTAGATATCTGCGATAAAGAGAAAGCAGATGAGATTACTGCCGATTTAGAAAAGGCTGAATATATAGTTAAGTCAATACAAAACAAACAGATAGCTCGTCAGCCAGCTCCACCTTTCATCACCAGCACTCTGCAGCAGGAAGCCTGGAGAAAGTTGCACTTTACCGCTAAACGCACTATGGCTATTGCACAGCAGCTTTACGAAGGCTTACCTCTTGGTGAGGAGGGTTCAGTGGGGCTTATTACCTATATGCGTACCGACTCCACCCATGTGGCTGCGTCTGCCATAACTGAGGTAAGAGACTTTATCAAGGAGAAGTATGGCAGTAGTTTTCTACCCTCAAAGCCACGCCACTTCGTTAAGAAAGTACAGTGGACACAAGAGGCTCATGAGGCAATCCGCCCTACAAAGATTTACCGCCAACCAGCTCAGATTAAGCCATTTCTTACCTCAGACCAGCTAAAGCTTTATGACCTTATTTGGAAACGCATGGTGGCAAGCCAAATGTCATCAGCTTTATATGACACAACCAATGTAGACATAAAAGCAAATCTTGCAGCAGAAAAAGGCTATTTGCTCAAAGCAGCTAGCTCTATTCTCAAATTTCCCGGTTTTACGACTGTTTATAGCGAAAGTAAGGATGAAGAGGAAAAAGAAGGTTTTGTTTCCCTACCTGCCCTGGAAATTGGCGGCAAATTAAAGTATTGGGGAACTTCCCCAGAGCAGCATTTCACTCAGCCACCAGTTCGCTATACCGAAGCCACATTGATAAAAGCGCTGGAACAGAAAGGCATCGGGCGTCCCAGCACTTATGCCCCCATCCTATCTATTATTCAGGAAAGAGACTATGTATATAAAGCAACTGGCAAATTCCATCCCCACGAACTGGGTGTGATTGTGAATAGCATTTTGACCCAACATTTTCCCCAAATTGTTGACCTTGGTTTTACAGCGCAGATGGAGGAACAACTGGATGAGATAGCTCAGGGCAGGCATGAGTGGGTATCTCTCCTGAGGGACTTTTATTTTCCCTTCGAAGACATGCTACACAAAGCCTCAATCAACGTAGACAAGATTGATATGACTAAAGCAAGTGACGAAATCTGTCCCAATTGTGGTCGAGCTATGGTGGTAAAGATAGGGCGGTATGGGAAATTTCTGGCCTGTAGTGGCTACCCCAAATGTAAGACGACGATGCCCTATCTAGTCAAGACAGGAATTCCTTGCCCCCAGTGTAGCAGCGAATTAGTGGAAAGAGTCAACAAAAAGAGAAAGACATTTTACGGCTGCAGCAACTTCCCCAACTGTAAATTTGCCACCAGTTATAAACCCCTCTCTCAGCCCTGCCCTGACTGCGGCAAACTCCTGGTGGTATATCGCAGGGGCTGGGTAAAGTGCATCGCCTGCGAGTATAAAGTAAAACTATTTGAGCGGGAGGCAGAGAAACAAAACACAGAAGGAATGTCATTGCGAGGCACAGAGTGCCGAAGCAATCTCAAAAACAAAAGGGAATAACCATGGGATTGCTTCGCTTCGCTCGCAATGACGGAAGGAGTGACTTTATGAAAATTCTGGTTATTAATGGTCCGAACTTAAACATGCTGGGTAGGCGAAACAGGGAAATATATGGAGATAAAACTTTAGCTGAAATCGATTCCCTGATGAAGAAGCAAGGTGAGGCATTAAATGTGGAAGTAGCGACTTTCCAGTCCAATAGCGAAGGCGCCCTTATAGATTTTATTCAACAGCAAGCAGATTCAACCGACAGCATAATTATTAACCCCGGGGCTCTCACTCACTATGGCCTTTCCCTGCGTGATGCTTTAGCAGATACCAAGCTGCCAATAATCGAAGTTCATTTATCCAATATTTATAGTCGTGAGGAATGGAGGGCTAAATCTGTAATAGCTCCCATTGCCAGGGGGCAAGTCAGCGGACTGGGCTGGAGGGGATATATCGCTGCTCTACGAACTTTGGTAGCCGAACTAAAAGGGGAAGAGTGGGTATAAATCGACTGCGGAAGTTGCGACCTATGATTACCGAAAGGGGCTTAGATGGCCTTTTAGTTTCCCAGCCTGAGAACTACCGTTACCTTTCTGGATTTACCGGCTCCTCGGGTTGGCTGCTTATCTCGGGTAGCCATGCCATTCTAGCTACCGACTCTCGCTATACAGAACAAGCTAAACAAGAGACACAGGATTTTGAGGTCGCACAGATTAGAGGGGAATTGGATAGCTGGCTTCCCCAGTTGGCATCTGATTTGCAATGGCATGAACTAGGCTTTGAAGCCAATCACCTTTCATTCGCTGCTCATCATAAGCTCAGCGAAAGCATGAAGACAAAACAACTTAACTTACAGCTTATTCCTACTACTAACTTAGTGGAGTGCCTTCGCTGTATAAAGGAACCGCGAGAACTAGAGCTTATCACGAAAGCAGTGGAGCTAACTGACGCTGCCTTTGAACAGGCAAGAGCGATAATTCACCCGGGTGTAACAGAAAGGGAAGCAGCATGGGAAATTGAGAAGTTCCTGCGCCAGAATGGAAGCGAGGGGATAGCTTTCGACCCCATAGTAGCCTCAGGCCCCAATTCAGCTCTACCTCACGCCAGGCCTACAGAAAGAATACTACACTCTGGCGAAGTAGTGCTAATTGATATGGGAGCCAGGATTGGTGGTTACTGTAGCGATTTTAGCCGCACATTATGCCTGGGTGAAGCTCTGAAAGCTGTCAGCTGTCAGCTATCAGCTATTTATAATGTTGTTTTGGAAGCACAACTCGCAGCTATAGACAAAATCAAAACAGGCATGACTGCAAGTCAGGCAGACCGATTAGCTCGGAATGTTATAACGGAAGCTGGCTACGGCGATGCTTTCGGCCACGGCCTGGGCCATGGCGTCGGAATAGCAATACACGAGTCCCCTACACTTTCTCCCACATCAACAGAATATCTGCTCGATGGCATGGTTTTTACCGTAGAACCCGGAATTTACATCACCGGGTTAGGTGGTGTTAGAATTGAGGATGTGGTGACTTTAGAGAAAGGCAGAGCTAAAGTGCTCACCAGGTCAGCAAAAGCGTTACAGTATGTCATGTGAATTAATAAGTAACGAGATTGCTTCGTCGCTTGCGCTCCTCGCAAAGACAGCCTTTCGCCATTGCGAGCCCTTCGCTTCTTGTCATTCTGAGGGAGAGAAGCGACTGAAGAATCTCACTCAGGACAGGTTCCGCGAAGCAATCTGACTGCTAAGGGCTAAAAAGGGAGGTTTTCTATGATTGATGCTGGCGAACTGAGAAAGGGAATTGCTATAGAGTTAGAGGGGGAAATATATCAAGTTACTGACTACCGCCATATTAAGATGGGGCGCGGGTCAGCCCAGATTCGATTACGGCTTCGTGATATCCGCAGTAACAATACTACCGAACGCTCTTTTCAGGCCAGCGACAAATTTACGCCAGCTTTTCTGGAGCACCGCTCAGTCCAATATCTATATAGCGATGGCGGCCTGTACTACTTTATGGACAACGAGAGCTACGAGCAAATAGCACTGACGGCTGACCAAATCGGGGAAGCAATAAGCTACCTGAAAGAAGGACTAAATCTGGAGATTTTAACTCACAAGGGTGAGACAGTAAGCATAGAGCTACCTGCTGCTGTGGAACTTCAAGTAACGGAGACAGAGCCTGGCTTCAAAGGAGATACGGCTACCGGGGGTAATAAGCCGGCAAAGGTAGAAACCGGCATTACTATCCAGGTTCCCCTTTTTATCAACGTAGGGGACGTCATCAAAGTTGATACCCGCAACGGAGAATATCTGGAAAAGGCAAGTTGATAAAAGCCGATTTACATGTTCATACCTGCTACTCCATAGATTGCTGTACGCCTTTGGAAGAGATAATTAACCACTGCCTTAAGATAGGCATAAACTGCATTGCCATAGCCGACCATAATACTATCACCGGCGCCTTGAAGCTAAGGGAGATAGCTCCCTTCAGAATAATCATTGCTGAGGAAATTCGAACCTCTATAGGCGAATTGATGGGGCTATTTCTCAGTGAAGAAGTCCCTAGGGGATTATCTGCTGAGGAAACAATAGCTCGGGTCAAAAGCCAGGGCGGGCTGGTTGGCATTCCTCATCCATTTGGTAGGTCACCTCTACAAAACTCTAAAAAGCTATTAACAGAGGAAGTTTTGTCACAGGTGGATATTATCGAGGTTTTTAATTCCCGCTCCCCATTTCTCACTAGTTTTGCTAGAGCTCAAGAATTAGCTCTGAAGCATAGGCTGGTTGCTAGCGCTGGAAGCGATGCTCATACTTCAGGCGAAATTGGCAGAGCTTACGTGGAGATGCCTGAATTCAATAACCCGAGCGATTTCTTAGTCAGCTTATCCCAAGGCAGGATATTCGGGCGTAGCTCCAGCCCCTTAGTTCACCTTGGCACTGCTTGGACAAAAGTAAGAAAACGTTTAGGTTTCCACTCTCACCCAAACCCCCTCCCATCAAAGGAGAGGGATTATACAGAGAGGAAGGGCTCTTGCTAAACATTGGTTGGTTCTCCACAGGAAGAGACGAAGCTGCACGACAGCTTTTACAGGCTGTGCAAGAAAGTATATCTACTGGTGATATTAAAGGGAGGATTAACTTTGTTTTCAGTAATCGGGAACCTGGCGAGTCCCGAGAAAGCGACTTATTCTTTGACTTAGTTTACAGTTATAGCATCCCCCTTGTTTACTTTTCCCACAGGAAATTCAAAACCCTCACCCAAACCCTCTCTTGTAAGGAAAAGGAACTTCATTACATGAGAGGGCCGGGAGAGGGTGAAGCAAAGCAATCTCAAGTGGATTGGCGTATCCAATATGACAGAGAGGTAGCCAGGAGAATTGAGAAATTCTCCCCTGACCTTTGTGTCCTAGCTGGCTACATGCTTATTTTAGGTGAAGAACTATGCCAGAAATACAATATGATTAACCTCCACCCAGCACCTCCAGGCGGACCAGTAGGAAGCTGGCAAGAGGTAATCTGGAAATTGATAGAAGGCAAAGCTAAGAAAACTGGGGCAATGATACACCTCGTGACCCCCGAATTAGATAGAGGGCCGGTGGTTAGCTACTGCCTTTTCCCTATCAACCACGAGCCCTTTGACCAATACTGGCAAAAAGAGGACAAAGAACCACTGTTTAAGCTTATCCGCCAACACGAGCTGGCCCGAGAATTTCCTCTCATTATATCCACTCTTAAAGCTCTGAGCCGAGGGAAAATAGCTATACGAAATGGCAAGATAATTGATGCTCAAGGAAATATCATCCAGGGATATGACCTCACAGATAAAATAAATCGGGCAGTGAAGGAGAACTTGACATGAATTTAATATGCTTTGACCTCGAAGGCCCCTTAGCCCCTCAGGACAATGCTTATGAGCTAATGAAGCTACTCCCTGACGGCGGTAAGATTTTTGAAGTCATTAGCAGGTACGATGATTTATTGACCCTGGAAGGCAGAGAAGACTATGAACCAGGGGATACCTTAGCCCTCATCACCCCCTTCCTGGCGCGGCATGGTATAAAGGAAAAACAAATCGCCGCTATGGGACTGGAGGCTAAATTGACCCCTGGCGCCTCTGAATTGGCCTCCAGACTAAAATCTCGAGGCTGGCAAATATTTTGTATTAGCACCAGTTATGAACAATATGCACTTGGCATCACACAAAGGCTAGGAATTCCAGCTCAAAATGTAGCTTGCACCTCCTTCCCTTTAGAGCAAATTTCCCTTCTGCTAAGCCAAGATGATTTTACTTTGCTAGAGCGGGCAGAGCAGCAATTTATAACCTTCACTCCTCAGCTAGATGATACCAGGATAAAGCAAGTCCTGGACCATTTCTACTGGCAGGAGTTACCCAGAACAAGTTCGGGGAGAATTATAACTAAAATTAAACCCGTGGGTGGAAAGCGCAAACTAGAGGCATTGGAGGACTTCGCCACGAAAGCAGGAAAGCCGCTCTCTCACTGGATAGCGGTAGGGGATAGCATCACAGACTTCAAAATGCTCCAAGCTGTGGATAAGGTTGGCGGGTTAGCCATCGCCTTCAATGCCAATGAGTACGCCCTGCCCCACTGTACCATAAGCCTGGCATCCACCAGCCTGGATGATTTATGGATAGCCCTAAAAGCCTGGGAGAAGGGCAAGAGACAGGCAGTGGAACTAGCAGTTAAGGAAAAGGAGAGGGTGGGCGGACAAGGTGATAGGGAACACTTCCATTGGCTAGCTGAAACTAAAGATATATCCCACCCTCTGGAAATTCACGGCAGAATTCGGCGTCTGGTCAGAGAGGAAGCTGCTAAACTGGGCTAAACTAAATTTGGCAGTCTCTACCTGTTAAAAATTACCATCTTACGTCACACGAGCTACTTCATAACTATCCCAAATTGCCCCCATTATATTCCCTGGCTCTCTGCAATCTCCTAGTGCGTGCAAATGAGTAACTTCTCTTCTTAAGGAGTTGTATAACTTATCATCAGCTTTCAGGCCTACCGCTAGAGCTACAGTATCAGCCTTAATCGCCCTTCTCTTAAAGGTTTTGCCAGTGATGATAACGCCATCAACGGTTACTTCTTGCATAACCGCATTAGCTATTATCTCCACATTATTCACAGCGAGCAAATCTAAAAGCATAATCCTATTTTCGTGAGGAACTGGAAGCCCAGCGGTCATCACTTCAGGCAACATCTCTACTACTGTTACCTTCTTACCTTGCTTTGCAAGCCACAGTGCTATCTCACAGCCAACTAAGCCTCCACCTACTACAAGCACTGAACCTCCAGCCTCCTTTTTGCCAAGAAGCAAATCTATACAGGTAGCAACATTTGGCCTTTCAATACCTGGTATGTCGGGTATAATAGGATTTGAGCCTGTTGCAATGAATACCTCATCAGGATTCTCCCTCTCAACAAGCTCTGGAGTCACTTCTGTCTCAAGCTTGACCTCTACACCCAACTTTTTCAATTGAGTCTTATACCAGCTGATCAGCCTCTCCAGGTCTTTTTTAAAATCGGGAACAGAAGCTTCAATTAGATGTCCCCCCAAGGATTCCCCTTTCTCATATAAAGTTACTTCATGCCCTCTAATCGCTGCGACTCTAGCTGCCTCCATGCCAGCTACTCCACCACCAGCTACAAGCACCCTCTTTGATTTTGATGCAGGTCTTAATTCATATAATCTCTCCCTGCCATTAGCAGGATTCACTGCACAGGAGAGAGACTTTAACTCAGATATCCTCCCCATGCAGCCATCGTGGCAGCCAAGACAGGGACGAATATCTTCTATTCTTCCCTCTTGAACTTTTATTGGCCAGTCTGGATCAGCTAAAAGTGCTCTACCTAAGGCAACTATGTCTGCTTTACCCTCTTCTATTATTTTTTCTGCTAACTCCGGGATCCCAAGCCTGCCAACCGTTAAAACTGGAATTTGTACCACTTTCTTAACTTTCTCTGCCATGTCTACCATGCATCCATGTTCCTGATACATTGGTGGATGAGCCCAATACCAGCTCTCGTAACAACCAGCATCCACATGTAACGCATCGAAGCCCGCCTTTTCTAATAACTCAGCCATCTCAAGTCCTTCATCGATATCTCGACCCCCTTCCTTATATTCCTCGCCAGGGAGTATTCCTGTATTTAATCCCTTTATGTAATGCTTGAGACCAAACCTATACTGTACTGGAAAGTCTCCCCCCACCATTTTCTTAATTATATTTAGAATTTCAACTGGGAATGTGAGTCTACCTTTCAAATCTCCACCAAATTTATCTGTTCTCCTATTCCATATAGCAGTGGTAAACTGATCAAAAAGATAACCTTCGTGACCATGTAATTCAATCCCATCAATGCCTGCCATCTTCAATAACATAGCCGCCTCACCAAATGCTTTTATCAATTTTTCCACTTCTTCCGTGGTAAGTTCTTTGCAGGTAAGTGTAGGGTCCCAGTAATTTGGGGTAGCAGAAGCTGAAACTGGGCGCCCACGAACTACAGCAGGAACTGCAACACGCCCATTTCCCGCTGTGAGCTGAACAAATATTTTTGTCCCAAAGGAATGAACAGCTTCAGATAATTCAGCAAACGAAGGTATCGCTACTTGACTGAATAATGGAGAATCCAAATACATCAAAGGCTCTATGTCATTTTCTACCTTAAAAACGCCGCTTATTATTAATCCAACGCCACCCTTTGCTCTTTCAATATAGTAATCTATCCCACGACGTTCAAGGCTCCCGTCAGGATTTACCAGCCCTGTAATAGCCATCGGAGCCATCGCTATTCTGTTCTTAATTGTTACCTTTCCTATATTTACTGGCTCAAATAACTTTAAAAATACTTTGCCCATTTTGCCTCCTTATAATAAAAGACTTAAACTTAGGATAAGGTTTATTACGCTTCGCTATAACTTGCGATTACCTGGTTTTTGGATTTCGTCATATCGACTTCTAAAGTATATAATATGTAACATTGCTTACTCTATGGTGCTGAATCTAAAAAGGCTAGTCAAATCTTAGCAATGAATTTTCAGCTGGTTAAGCTTTGAGGTAAATGTCTAACATAGAGGTAATTGGCATAGGGGCAATTAATATTGATTGCTTATGCCAAGTAAAGGAACTCGTTACTGATAGTGAAACCGTAATGGAGCACATTAAAACAGCGCCAGGCGGCTCGGCTGCCAATACTATTTATGGCTTAGCCAAACTGGGTATAAGGACAGGATTTATCGGAAGTATAGGCGATGATGCAGAAGGCAAGGCTTCTGTTCGAGACCTTGAGGCTGTAGGTATAGATACCAGCCAGGTCCAAATTAAGAAAGGAGAGAAGACAGGCTACGCACTATGCCTTAGCGACAAGCTAGGCAGACGCTCCATCTATGTTCTGCCCGGAGCCAATAATATGCTTGAGTGGAAGGATGTAAGCCTAACTTATTTAAATCAAGCTAAAATAGTGCACCTATCTTCCTTTGTAGAGGATAAACAATTCAATATCCAGATTGAGCTAGTAGAAAAGCTGTCAAACTCAGTTAAAATTAGCTTTGCTCCAGGAATGCTCTACGCCATCAAGGGAATAAAAGCTTTATCTCCATTACTGAGCAGGACACACATCCTGTTCATTAATAGAGAGGAAATAGAGCAGCTAACCGGCAAGGATTTCACCACCGGGGCCAAGGAATGTCTCCAATTGGGCTGCGAAATTGTCGTAGTCACCCTGGGCAAAGGATTAGCTTCGGAATCAGGCAAAATTTTCACCAGCTATATTTGCCACGGGAAGAAAGAATATAAAATTGAATCTCGCCCCCGTCATTGCGAGGCATTCCCTCTCCGTCATTGCGAGGTACTTCCCTTTCGTCATTGCGAGGAGCGGGTGAGCCGAAGCCCTGAGCGAAGTAAAGGGGACGAAGCAATCCCAGGAGAGGCTCAGCCAGAAGCCACTGGAGCTGGCGACGCCTTTGCCGCTGGCTTCCTCTTCGGCTTCCTCAAAGGGGGAAAACTAGAGCAATGCGGGCAACTAGGAGACAGAATGGCTCGCTACGCCATGAGCAAAGCAGGCGCCAGAGAAGGACTTCCTGGCTTAAATATCATTCTGGGCGAATAACAGGCCCACGCAGCCCCCCTCCTTACGTGGCAGGGGGCTGCGCTTCCCAACGAAGTTACTTCTTATGAGCTGCCCTCTGTCTTGAAGACCTTCTGGGCAAAGAGTATATAGAGGCCAAAGGAAAGCAACACTGCGGCATACCAAATAACGCCTCCAGGGAAGGGAAATCCGCCCCAGACTGTTATCTGGCCAGTGAGCCATCCAATGAGGTAACAGAGTACCCAGGTAAGCACGAACGAAGCGTATGCCGCCTTGCTCCACCCTCTAGAGTACCAGCAGCCGTCCGGGCCGTAGGTGTACAGTTTCTGTACATCATACTTTCTCTTCCGGACCACCCAGAAATTTCCAATCATGATACCAGCGATAGGGCCCAGTAATATGCCGTAGTTTGAGGACCAGGCTGTTATGTAGTCAACAATGCCCGGGCCGCTCTTCACTGCCCACCAAGGTGCAACGAAGAAGGCGATGACCGCTGCTATGACCGTGGCACGCTTCCAGGAACATTTTGTTTCCGTCATAATTAAATCCATGAGTGGCGGAGAGTTTGCCGTTATATCGGTTGACCAGGGTGCCAGGAAGCAAAAAATTAGACCAAGAATCACTGCCGGTATACCTGGGGCAAACGTCACTATAAGGTCCTGGGGTACTATATGCCCGGTTAGCGTCGCAGCCATATACCCTAGTGCTGTACCTGCTACCTGACAGACAACCATCCCCACAAAAACACCAATAGGAAGGGCACTGGGCTTCTTCGGGTCTATGCCCCTGGATAGGTCAGAGATATTCAGAGCGATAGTAGCCCACCAGTTTGTTTGAACCGCAAGGTAGATCAGAAAGCCCACGCTGAAATATCCAGCACTGCTTACGAACAGGTTGGGTATATTCCCCGCGAACTGTGGGGTTCTTGTCAGCCAGATGACCAGCCATATGTAGTATATTAGCAGCAATGGACCTCCCCAAGTAGCCACCCTACCTATCGCCTTAAGTCCATACCTCATCACAGCAATAAATGAGCCAACATAAAACACTAAGGCTATGGGAAGGTATCGTATCGCCACTGGCATGATCTGCTCTGCAGGTGTCCCTCTGAGCCACACAATAATCATGGTTAGCGCCAGAGAGCCCACGTATGCTTCTATGCCAAACCATACCGTGCCAGCAATCCCTCTTAGCACCAGTGGCACATGCATGCCCTTGAAGCCGAAAGATTCCCTGAGCTGTATGGGGTAGTTTATGGCGTGCTTTACACCAACGCTGCCATTCAGCCACATCACTATACCGGCAGCAAGGTTCCCTATGAAGGCTCCAACCAGGACCTGCCATAAACTTAGACCCATGCCAGCACCAATGGGACCCAGGAAAAACATGGGTATGCAGGTATTCATGCTGAACATTATGAAGGAGAAAG
>DAOUTC010000059.1 GCA_030626915.1 Dehalococcoidia bacterium | reverse complement strand
AAGCTATAACCAAGAGCAGCGCGGGGCTGGCCAGGATAATCTATGGTAAAGACTGGGACACCATTTTCTTGAGCCAGATTTTTCAATTTGCCCCCAGTGGTGATAGCTAGTTTTTTACAATTTACATTCAGTGCCTGCGTAAACGCAGATAGAGTTTCCTCTGTGTTTCCTGAATAACTGGAGGCAATAACCAAAGTCTTAGCATCCACGAATGCAGGCAAATCATAACCACGATGGACGAATGTGAGTGGTTGGCTCAATTCCGAAGCCAGGCTGCGTAGTAAATCACCGCCAATGGCTGACCCCCCCATGCCACAGATAACTATCTTGTCAATATCCTTGAACTCAGTTGGTAAGGCGAACTTATCTGCCTTTTTCCAGGCCTGGCGGCATTGCTGAGGCAAGCTATGAAGATGAACTACCATCCCATCTGGGTCGTATTGCCTGTATATCTCTAAGTTATCCAGGTCCATCATATTAAAATCCTAAATACTAATTTCTAAACTCTAAACAAACTCAAAATTCTAAATCCAAAGGCTCAAAAGGGTTTGGGGTTTGGGACTTTGGTCATTTGAATTTATTTCAAATTTGGTGCTTAGGATTTCGTTTTTCCTCCTCCTAAATGCCTATCAGTCTCTTACCTTCGTCTAGCAATTTTCTCACCTTCTCGAGGCTTTCACTTTCAGCATAAAGGCGAACCAGTGGCTCTGTGCCTGAAAAACGAATTAGCAGCCAGGACTCATCGGCCAGGAAAAAACGAAATCCGTCAGTGGTATCTACCCTGGTTACCTTGGCTCCAGCTATGGTACCTATAGAGCCAGAGGTGAGTCGGTCTACGATTTTCCGGCGCTTACCTTTAGTGATATGAAAGTCGACGCGGTCATAGTAGTGAGGACCGACTTTACTATAAAGGTAATCCAAAAGCTGGGATGGCGTTTTACCCATTTTTACCATAAAATCAAGGAAGTAGAGTCCAGCAAGAATGCCATCTCTCTCGGGAATGTGGCCGCGGAATCCGTAGCCACCACTTTCCTCACCGCCGATAATGGCCCTTTCTCTCATCATTAGCGGAGCAACATACTTGAAGCCCACCGAGGTTTCATAGACTGGAACAGCGAAGATTTTCCCTAACTTAGAAATCATATTGGTGGATGTTAGCGTTTTAACCATCGGCCCTCGCTCACCTCGAACCTCCAGAAGGTAAAGACAGAGCAGGGCAAAGACCTGGTGCTGGCTTAAGAACTCTCCCCTTTCGTCTATGATGCCAATGCGGTCAGCATCTCCATCGGTGGCCAGGCCAATGTCGGCTTTTTGTTCAACGACCAAGCTAGAAAGATTAGTCAGGTTTTTAGCAATAGGCTCTGGCTGGATTCCAGGGAATGCAGGATTTCTCTGACTGTTAATTTCGGTGAGTTCTATATTCCCATCTTGAAGGAGAGTCTTGAAGTAGCTGCTGCCAGCACCATACATGGGGTCAACAATTATGTTTAATTTCTGGTTCTTTAGTTCTTCTAGGTTGACAAGCTGGCTTAGTTGTCTGAAGTAAGCAGGGGCAGGGTCCAGATAATCTATCAGGCCTTTTTTCAAAGCTCTACCTAGAGCAAGCCTTTTAACTGATAGCTCATGACTGCCTGCTGTCAACTGATAAATGTTTTTTTCTATTTTGGCGGTGATTTCATTTGTAGCGCTGGCACCTTCCTGGGATTTATACTTGAATCCATTCCATGAACCTGGGTTGTGACTGGCGGTGATAATGATAGCCCCGGCGGCTTTAATAGCAGGAACTGTGTAGCTTACCACTGGCGTGGGAGTTGGCTTAAGACAAAGGTGAGCTTTGATATTATTGCCAGCGATTACCTCAGCAGCGGCAGAAGCAAAATCCTCAGAGGCAAAGCGGGTGTCATAGCCGATTACTAACCCCTTTTGGTTGAGTCCGCTTTCCTTTAAATATTCCGCTACCCCTTGAGCGCAAATGCGTACATTGTCAAAGGTGAAATCCTCGGCAATAATACCCCTCCAGCCATCAGTACCAAATTTGATTACAGTTTCAGACATAACAAGGCTCCTTTATAATCTAGCGACCAGTAAGCTTTCTCAGGGCATAAGCCGCCACCCAGCAGAAACCACCTACTAGGAGCCAAATCCCCAAAACGAGCAAGTTTACCTGTGGTGGATTGACACCATATAGCCGGACGCTAATCAGTATAAGGCCAGCGAAGATGAATAGATGGCTTACCAACCACTCCTTAATAGTCAGGACTTTTAATCCCTTCATTTGCTCTGCCCTCCTTGTTCCTATATAACCAATTATAAGGACTAGAAGAAGAAAGGGCAATCTTATGGTAAGCAACGTCACTCCGTAGTGGCGGGGTTTATCCCCGCCTTAGTGGTTGGGGACGAGCCCCAACCCTACAAGATTGCTTTAATATTAACATTTTGGAATGACATAAAGAACTGCTAGAGCTCGTTCCAAACTCAAAGTGAGAGATAACTCCATACTTTGAGGTGTCACCCATCTATTTGAACTAGTTCAGCCTGGCCTTTCAAAGTAAAGCACCTTAACCATTGATTTTTGCCTAAGAAAGAATCTATGCTGTTAAAAGCGTTTTTCTTTTCATGATGAGAAAAGGTTTAAGTAATATGACCAGAGAAGAAATAAAACGGTTGCTGATTGAGGTTGAGGAAAGATTTCAACAGGAGCCAAATTTAATTCGTTTACAGTCAGGTGAGGTGATTTTTGTTGGTGATACCCATGGTGACTTCGAAGCCACGGAGAAAATTATGGAGAGGTATCTTAAACCGGGGAATAAGCTAGTCTTCCTGGGGGATTACGTGGACCGTGGTCCAGCTTCTTTGGAGAATATTAACTTCTTGCTTAAGCAGAAGCTTAAGCACCCTGATAGCCTTTTTCTCCTTATGGGGAACCACGAGGGTTATAGTGTAGTGCATTTTCACCCTGCGGATTTTTGGGAAAGTTTGGATGCCGAGCTTCGCCAGCTATATGCTGAAGTTCTTTCTCAATTGCCACTGGCGGTGTCCACTCCCAATGGTGTCATTGCTTTGCACGGCGCACTTCCTCATGTGCCAAGTTTGGAGGATATAGATGGAATAAAATTAGGTAATGCCGAATGGCACCAGATAACCTGGGGGGATTGGCAGGAAAGAAGAGGAGGATTCCTGGGATATGACCCCTACACTGGGAGGCCTCAATTTGGCCAGGGGTGGTTTGCAGAAGCTATGTCCCGCTTTGGCAAAAATGTCTTGATAAGGTCTCATCAGCCAAACGCTCCTCAAACGATGTATAAGGGAAGATGTCTCACTATCTTCACCTCTTCTGCTTATGTTTCTCGGCGCACTATAGCTTGGGTTGATTTGGAAAAAGAAGTGAAGAGCGTGAATGATATAAGGATAGAGATTGTTTGAAGAAAGCTTACCTTTATAGTCCTGCCTCAGCCCTGAGGATTTCAGCTTTGTCTGTTTTCTCCCAGGGGAGGTCAAGGTCCTTTCTGCCGAAATGGCCATAAACGGCAGTTTGGCGGTAGATGGGGCGGCGCAAGTCCAAAGCTCTAATGATAGCTTCGGGGCGAAAATCGAAATGCTCATTGATAAGATGGAGGATGGTTTTATCAGGGACTTTTCCTGTGCCAAATGTCTCTACAGATAATGATAAAGGGCGCGCCTTGCCAATAGTGTAAGCCACCTGAAGCTCCAAGTAATCAGCAAGTCCAGCAGCTACCAGGTTCTTGGCGGCATACCTAGCCATATAGGCAGCAGAGCGGTCTACCTTGGTCGGGTCCTTGCCTGAGAAGCAGCCGCCGCCATGTCGGCAGGCACTGCCATAAGTGTCAGCTATGATTTTCCGCCCCGTAAAGCCGGTATCGCTTACAGGTCCCCCAATAACAAACTGTCCAGCGCTGTTGATGTAAAACTTAGTCTCGCTATCTATTAAACTAGCGGGAATGACTTTGCTAATCACCTGCTTTCTAAGGTCACCTTCAATAACATTGCGTTCCACCCCAGGGTCATGTTGAGCACCAAGAACAAGGCAAACAACTCTTTTTGGTATGCCATGACTATATTCTATGGTGACCTGAGATTTACCATCTGGGCGAAGGTAAGGTATGGTTTTGTCTTTTCTTACTTCAGCCAAGCGTCGGCATAGTTTATGTGCTAGAGAGATGGGCAAGGGCATAAGTTCAGGCGTTTCTTTGCAGGCAAAACCGACCATCATTCCCTGGTCGCCAGCGCCAGTTTTATCTAGGATTTTATTGGTTGCCTCTCCTGTCCTTGTCTCCAAAGATTGGCTAACACCAGCGGCGATGTCGCTTGACTGTTCCTTAATAGAGACAAGGATGCCGCAAGTTCGATAATCAAAGCCATATTCAGGTTTGGTATAGCCGGCATCTCTGAGCACCTGGCGCACAATGCCGGGAATTTCTACATAACAATCGCAGGTGATCTCACCCATCACTGTTACCATGCCCATGACGACAGAAACTTCACAGGCAACGTGAGCAAAAGGGTCTTTTTCTAATATATCATCAAGTATGGCGTCGGAGATTTGGTCACATAGCTTATCTGGATGCCCTTCGGTAACAGACTCCGAAGTGGCTAAGTATGAAGCTAGCTGATTAAAGCTGTTTGGCATTTTTAGTTCCTTTTTATGTACCTGACTCCCAGCTCTCAAGATATTTTCTTTGCTCCTCGGTCAGGGAGTCAATAGCAATTCCCATAGAGGAGAGTTTTAGTCGTCCTACCTCTCTATCAATATCCCCAGGCACAGGATAAACATCTGGCTTTAGTTTTCCCTTCATTTTAACCAGCCACTCTAGACATAAAGCCTGATTGGCAAAGCTCATGTCCATAACGCTGGCCGGATGTCCCTCGGCGGCAGCTAAATTGATGAGCCTTCCTTCGCCCAGTAAGTAGATGTGTTTTCCGGCGTTTAGGGTATATTCATCCACAAAAGGGCGTATTCTTCTTTTTGATTTGGACAAGCTTTCCAGAGCGGGGATATTTATTTCCACATTGAAGTGACCGCTGTTAGCCACAATAGCTCCATCCTTCATTTGTACAAAGTGAGCTTTATCAAGGACATTCTTATTGCCGGTGGCAGTGATGAAAATATCTCCTACCTTGCAGGCCTCAATCAGAGGCATGACTTGGTAGCCATCCATGGCGGCTTCCAATGCAGAGATAGGATTGACTTCGGTGACAATAACCTGCGCTCCCATCCCTTGAGCTCGCTTAGCTATCCCTTTGCCACACCAGCCGTAGCCGCAAACAACCACCTTCCTCCCTGCCCATAATATGTTGGTGGATCTGGTGATACCGTCAATGGTGCTTTGTCCTGTGCCGTAGCGGTTATCGAAGAAACGCTTGGTTTGAGCATCATTTACGGCAATAATAGGGTAACCTAGCTTTCTTGCTCTGGCCATATTCCTCAATCTGATAACACCTGTGGTGGTTTCTTCCGTGCCACCAATCACATCGGCAGCAAGTTCAGTATGTTCTTTATGAAGGGTGGAAACCAAATCGGCGCCATCGTCCATGGTAAGCTGTGGTTTATGTTCCAGGGCAGTGAGGATATGCCTATAGTAAGTTTCATTATCCTCACCCCTTATGGCATTTACTGGAATGCCATAATCAACTAAGGCGGCAGCCGCATCATCCTGGGTGCTTAAGGGGTTAGAGGCACAAAGGACTAAGTCAGCACCGCCCTCTCTTAAAGCTAGAGACAAATTGGCTGTTTCTGTGGTGATATGAAGGCAGGCGGAAATGCGGATTCCCTCGAGGGGTTTCTCCTTGGCAAATCTCTGCTTTATTACCTTGACTACCGGCATCTCCCTGCCAGCCCAGTCAATGCGAAGCTTGCCTTGCTCGGCCAGGGAAAGGTCTTTAACGTCATAATTTTTCATTAGCTGTTAGCTAGGAGCCCTTCGCTTCTTGTCATTCCGAGGGGTGAGCCGAAGCCCTGAGTATAGCGAAGGGAAAGCGAGCGAAGAATCTCGCTCAGGGTAAACTCCGCGAGGTAATCTACTCCAATTTGTTTCCACAATCTCATCTATTGGCTGAAGAGAACTTCATTCTTCTATCTCCTGAACTGCTCAGCAACATAATCGGGTATATCCAGTGTACCCATAAGTATCGGTTTTTGATGGCAATCGCTGCCCCCGGTCATGAGCAGACTATGCTTCCTGGCGAACTCAATGTAGTGCATCGTGGTGTTGGCATCGTTTCTTGAATGCCAGCACTCAACACCATCGATGTATTCTAGCATATATTTCTCTATAATCTTCGTTTGTTCATCCAAATCAGGTGTTATGCTTACTAAAGATGTTCCCTGGGGGTCATTGGGGTGGGCATGCACCAGTATGCCGCCGACGTTCCTGATCAATTTTGACGCTTCAGCCAGCGAAAGCGGATATTTGGGGACATCGCACTTAACCAGATACTTATCGAAGGCTTCTTGCTTATCTTTCACAATCCCTTTTTCTATCAGGTAATTCGCTATATGTGGTCGTCCGAATACACCATCGACACTATCTTGTATATTCTTGAGGTCTTTTTCGGTGAATCTTTCAATACCCTCTTTAGCGAACTCAACATTTAGTTTTTCTAAGATTTGACGTGCTCTTGTTTCTCTATGTTCTTTTATCAATTGAAGCTTGCTTTTCAGTTCTTGATTACGGATATCATACTGGTATCCCAGGAAATCCAGGGAAACGGGATTACTACCTCGATACTGGAAAGTCACATTCAATTCTACTCCGGTGATGTAAGATATGCCAAGCTCTCTTGCTAAAGCAATAGCTCTTTCCTGGCAGTCTATAGAATCGTGGTCAGTGGTGGACATTAAATCAATATTTCTATTTTTGGCTTCCTGGAAAACCTCCTCAATGGAGAGACTGCCGTCCGAGCAAGTCTTGGTATGGATGTGTAAATCTATTTTCATTTCTATTTCTTCAACACTTCACTTTTTCCTGTCATTCTGAGGGAGACTTCGGCTTCGCTCAGTGTAAACTCCGCGACTGAAGAATCTCAGACCCCTCGCTTCGCTCAGGGTGACAGTGGGAGCTTGCCATCCTCAGCCACTCTCTTCTTGTCATTCTAGCCCCTTCGCTTTTTTGTCATTGCGAGCGAAGCGTGGCAATCTGTTATAAAGGCTACCACTCCCCACCGGGATTGCTTCGGCACCTCGTGCCTCGCAATGACGAAGGAAAGGGGTGTCATTCTGAGCGAAGCGAAGAATCTCATTTAGAGTAACAAAGGAGCATTATACTATATCTTCCACATAACGTATTACAAAATCCCTCTCCCTTGAAGGGAGGGGTTGGGGGAGGGTGAAAAGGTGGTCGGCAAGTGAAGTTACGCTTAAACCCAACTTGTTTTTGGCTTGCAATGTATTGCAGATGCCTAACACCCTTT
>DAOUTC010000003.1 GCA_030626915.1 Dehalococcoidia bacterium | reverse complement strand
TGATACTTTGGCACTGGACCTCATTAGTAAAGTTGGTCCTGGGGGTCACTTTTTAGATGAAAAGCATACCATAGAGCATTTCAGGCGAGAAATATGGAGCAGAGAACTCTCCGATACTTTCATTCTCGACCCAGCGATAAAGGGTTCTTTTCTTGAAAAGGCAAGGGCAAAAGTGAAGGAGATACTTGCTACGCACGCAGCTCCTCCTCTCAACGAGGATGTGCATAAGGAGATGGAGCAGATTCTCAGAGATGCTGAGAAGGATATAGTGGGAGGTAGCTAGTGGTTTTACCATTAGCACAAAATATATGTAGAGGCTAAGATACATATAGATTACAAAAAACTGACTCAAGAACGATTAAGAAAATGAGTAAACCCAGGATAAGTTTTTTATCAGAAGATGAGATAGAGGCTATTCACAATGCTTCCTTAGAAGTTCTGGAAAGAACAGGTATTAAGGTTATGAGTGATAAAGCTCTTGATATTTTACGAAAAGCTGGAGCGAAAGTTGATTACGAGGGAAACCATGCCACTATTCCTAGGCAATTAGTTGAAGAAGCCTTAAAAATGGCTCCGAAAACTATAAAATATTGTGCCAGAAATCCAAAGTATGATTTTGTATTGAATAAGCAAGAGCCACATTTCTGTGCCATTGGAGGTCCTCCTTTTATATTGGACTGGGAAACGGGCAAGCGCCGATACTCGACAAGTGAGGACCTTGCTCGCTGCTCGGTGATAGCTGATTATCTTGACCATGTTCACCTTATTTGGCCGTTGGGAGCAGCCATGGATACGCCGGCACCCATGCGGTATATAGTTGATATGTATACTGGCTTAGGAAATTCAGAGAAGCATTTTGAAGGGGATTCAACAAGTGCTAAGGAGGCTCAATACCAGATTGAAATTGCTGCTGCTATTGTTGGTGGCAGAGAGAAACTTAGGGAAAGGCCCATTATTTCAATGGTTATCTGCACCATCTCTCCTCTTAGATATGATAAGGGAATGACGGAAGCTAGTATAGAACTCGGCAAAGCTGGTATCCCAGTCGTTATAATGCCTATGCCTATGACAGGGGAGACAGGTCCTGTCACACTAGCAGGCACAATGGTGGTTAACAACGTTGAGTTTCTAGGTGGCCTGGTTATCCAAGAGTTTGCCAGCCCTGGAGCGCCGGTGGTGTATTCGGCCACTGGTGGCACTGTGGATTTCAAAACAGGGTCAGCGATTTCATCACCGGAGAGCAGTCTCATGCACCTAGGCTTCAGCCAGTTAGCCCACTACTATGACTTACCAAGCGAGATAGAGGTTACCGGTGACAACACCGCCAAGCTTCTAGATACACAGGCTGGTTATGAAAGGGCTACAACAATTCTTACACATATATTAACAAATCCTGATATTGCTCTTGGCCCAGGAGTGTTGGAAACAGCCCGCATCACATCTCCAGAGGCTCTGGTTATTGACAATGAGATTATAGATTATGCCTTAAGGTTTGCCCAAGGGTTTGAAGTGAATAATGCCACTTTGGCCGTGGATGTCATTGATAAAGTTGGTCCTGGTGGTATCTTTTTAGGTGAAAAACATACATTAGAACATTTCAGAGAGAGGTGGATGTCAAGGCTCAGTAACATAGACAGTTTTGAAACATGGGAGAAAAAGGGGTCTAAATCGATTGATGAAGTGGCCAAAGAAAAAGTAAAGGAAATTCTGGCTACACATAAGGTTGAGCCTATACCTGAAGATGTTGAAAAGGAAATATCTCAGATTTTGAAGAGAGCTGAAGCGGAGTTACTAAAAATAAGTTAGAGAGGAGAGATGGAACAGTATTGGTGGTTATATAAGGGTTTTGAAATCCATAAAAATGAGGAGGGTCAGAATAAGGTCTATTTCAAGAGCTATCCGATTGATCTTGAATCCATCGCTCGTTACAACCCTACTCCTGTCTATGTGATGAATGCGGACCGTGTAAAAGAAAAAGTAGCCACTGTTCGCAGAGCCTTCAGTACCTATTATAAGGGGAAGGTAGCGATCCATTATGCCGTCAAGGCTAACTATATACCTCACTTGCTTCAGCTCCTAGCAGAGATGGGGTGTGGGGTTGATGCTGCTTCTCCCAACGAGGCTCGTCTGGGTCTGAGATTGGGAATCCCGGCGGAAAAGATCATGTTCACCGGCACTTCTGTATCGGACGCAGACATGAAGGAGTTAACCAGCATGAAGGTTCGCATTAACATCGATTCCTTTTCTCAACTGCAGCGCCTAGTGCATATGATGAAAACAGGTGAGGTGCCTTCCCCTCCTCTACCCTTGTCCATCCGCATTAATCCTAATGTGGGGGCTGGTGGTGACCAGTACTCCATAACAGGTGGAGCAAAGACGGCCGAAGGGATTCCCATAAAGTTTGGTATTGAGGAGAAAAAGATTCTCCAAGCCTTCGATTACGCGTATAAGAATGGGTTGGTAGTTGATACTCTCCATTTTCATATTGGGTCCGGTTGGCTTGCTCAGGATATGGCAGCCTTTCAGCGGGCCCTGCATAATGTTCTTCGGATTTACCGGGAGCTTATGGACGCTGGCTTCAGCCTCACACGCTTGGACGTAGGTGGGGGCACAGGCATCCGTAACCGGGAGGAGCAAAGTCATTTCCCCTGGGACAAATACGCAATTGTCATTGCCACCAGTTTAGAGGAGGCCGATATCAAACTGGAGCTTCTCATTCTAGAGCCGGGGGCGGGTCTAGTGTCAGATTCCGGTGTCATGCTCACCACGGTGAACACAGTAGAGGAGAAGAATGGGGTTGAGCACGTGTATGTGGATTCGGGAATGGGTATTTTTCCCTCAGTCAGGCTATATCATGGGTGGTGTGAAATCGTCAACGTTTCCCATCCTGACGGACCCATCAGAGAATACGCGGTGGATGGCAATGCCTGCGAAACCGGTGATACCTTTACTTATGACCAGCTGAGGCCTCTCCCTGAGGTGCGAGAAGGAGATGTGTTAGCCTTCCTTGATGCCGGTGACTATGCTTATCCTGAGTCCTCCACCTATTGTCTGCGGGGCCGTGCCCATGTTATGCTTCGAAAAGGAGACCAGCTGATTGCCTGCACTAGAGGGGTGGAGAGTTTAGATGAGATAATGTCGCGGTTTATCCCCAATTACAGTGAGAGTAAATAAAGGAAGTGAAATGAAAAGAAAATTTGACTTTGGGGAAGCTATTGGGATGATTGTAGCGAAGTGGTGGTATTCAGCTATAATTAAAGGGCATCATATGTATGCATCCACCTATGATTTTCCTGTGCGAATCAAATTTGTTGAAAATTATTGGATAAAATCTAAAAGGGAATTTAATCTATCAGAATATATCAGGTGTGCAAAGGAGTTAGAAGAAGAAGGGGTCAAAGCTATTGTAGGTAGCTGCGGTTTGACGGGAGGTATGCAAGGGGAATTAGCGAACGCAGTAGATATTCCCGTTTTCTCCTCAAATTTACTGGTAGTACCATTAGTATTAAGGGTGATTGGGAAAGACAAAAAGGTTGGCATTCTAACTGAAAGCTCTGAATATTTATTAAAGGATAATTGTAAAGTACTAAGAGGTTGTGGAATTGACGCAGAATCTCCTCGGATTGTGATAAGAGGAATGGAGGAATCGGAATACTATGATGTATGGCTTATGCAGTTTGGTGGTGGGGAACTAGAGAGGGGGGATTTAGAGGAGTGGGAAGTTAGAAAACTGGAAATTGGAGAATTTAATGTTCAAAAAGTTGAACAGGCAATTGTTTCAGTAGCAGAAAAGATGGTCTCTGAGAATCCTGATATTGGAGCAATTGTTCTTGAATGTACAGAAATGCCACTTTATGCGGAAGCAATAAGAAAAGCAACTGGTTTACCAGTTTTTGATAGCGTGAGCTTAGTGAAATATGTTTACGCTGCTACAGTGAGTGTGTTCTAGAAGGAAGTGCAAAGATGAATAAGGAGAAAGAGGCGGTGATGTCTATGGAGAATTGGCTCTTGGGAAAGACTGAGGAATAGTAATTAAAAAGGAGGAATAAATGGAAAAAGTATTAATAGTAGGAGCTGGAGCCCAAGGTGGTCCATGTGCCTCAATTCTAGCTAGAGACAAAGATGTATCGGAGATAGTTTTAAGTGATATAGATATAGATTTAGCCAATAGGGTTAAGGACAAAATAAGAAGTGATAAAATCAGCACTGTGAAGGTTGATGCTGGGAAGGTTGATGATATTGAGAGAGCAGCCAAGGGAGCAGATGTTATTATTAATCTAACCTTAGTGCGATTCAACTCAAATATAATGGAAGCTGCTGTAAAGAGTGGAGCGCACTATGTAGATGCGGCCCTTGATGAGCCTATCTGGGGACAATTGGCAGGAAAGCAACCGCTTGAGTTTGATGATGAGTTCAAAAAAGCTGGATTAACAGCTTTGATTGGTTGTGGAGGGTCTCCCGGAATTACCAACGTACTAGCAAGATACATTTGTGATAAATTGGATTATGTAGATAGAATATATATCAGGGATGGTACCTTCTCTTTAAAAGAAACTAAAGAGGTAGTTAGTACATGGGAGCCAGATTGGTGCCCTGAGATAGCACTTACAGACTATGCGGCGAAGCCTACAGTATTTGAAAGTGGAGAGTATAAGAAGTATCCTCCCTTTAGTGGCTGTGAAGAGTATAATTTTCCTGCTCCGGTCGGTCCGATTTTAGTTTGCTATCACTCACATGAGGAGGCGGTAATGCTGCCACGTTTCATAGGCAAAGGTGTAAAAGATGTGTGGTTTAAGTTCCCGGTTGACCCGATAGCAGGCGCCTTGGTTAAAATGGGATTTGCAGACGCAGAGCCTATAGATGTGAAAGGTGTTAAAGTCGTGCCACGAGATGTTTTGATGAAGTTGGTGAGACGTCCAGTTGAGGATTTCCTCACTGAGGACGAAAACAACGCTAAACTTCCCTCTAGATTTATTGAACCCATGATAATGGAAGTAAAAGGAAAGAAATCAGGAGAAGACGTCAAATATACAATATCCTGGTTTTATTCCATTTTTACGAATGCTGAGGAAAAATTGGGGTTCTACAAGAAATTTGGCACAACGAATATCGCTGTTGCTCTACCGGCAATTGTAGGTGCAAAGATGTGCATAGAAGGCAACGCAGAGAAGGGAGTAATCGGCCCTGAATGTCTTGATGCGATAAAATTCCTTAAAATGATGGCCAATATGGGTGCTCCTGTGAGGTTTCATGAAGTGCTTTCAAAGGAGGTGTCTATCTGATGAAGTAAAAGGGATATTAAACTAAATTTAGTCGAAATTTACTAATAGGAGATGAGTAGATTTATGAGGACAGTTTAGGTTAAAATAGAACACAAAATTAAATTTAAAAAAAGGAGGATAAGATGAGAAAAAGGAAAGGTTTACTAGTTCTAATTGGAGCAGTGGTATTGTTACTTAGTTTATCTATTCCCATGATGCAGTGTGCTCCTGCGCCGGAAGAAGAAGTAACTCCCCCGCCTGAAGAAGAGGTAACTCCACCACCGGAAGAAGAAATACAATATGGTGGGAGGCTGAACATCGGCTTCACGGAGCCTATCGAGTCTTTGGCACAGACCGGTGGGCTAATGTGGACAACCTGGGGTTGTCTTTACGATCTTCTAGTCTACGACAACTTAGAGCATTTTAACCTCCCTCCTGACTATTATAAGTTCAATCCCAGGCTAGTACAAAGCTATGAAGTATCGGAGGACGGTACAGTTTGGACGCTGCACCTTGTGGAGAACGCCAGGTGGCATGATGGTGAACCAGTTACAGCAGAGGATGTTAAATTCACATGTGAATATCTTATCTCTCGACCAGAGTGGGCTGATGTCGATGTTTGTTTTGACTACATTGAGATTATCGATGATTATACAGTCAAAATTGTGAACTATAGACCAATTACGACTACCAATACTCCTGGTTGGTGGTCCTGGGATCCAATTCTCCCTAAGCACATTTTCGAGCCCTATAAAGATGATGTAACGTTATATCCCAATGAAGAGGCCATTGGGTCAGGTCCATTTAAATTAAAGGAATTTAAGCCTGAAGAATATATGTGGCTTGTGGCCAATGAGGATTATTGGGGAGGAAGGCCGTATCTGGATGAGGTAGTTTTCAGATATTATGGTAGCATAGATACTATACTTATGGCGTTGCAATCAGGCGAGATAGATGTGATTACGGACACATCCATTCCACCACTCCGTGTTAGTGATTTAGAAGCGAATCCAGATATTAAAGTTGAAGTAGTGCCAGGGATTACATTGTATTGGTTGTCATTTAACCTTCACAAAGATACACCGCTTCAAGATAAAAATGTAAGGCAAGCTATTCAGTATGGAGTGGATCGTGACAGAATTGTAGACATGGTATATATGGGGTATGCCAAAAAATATGATAGCTGGATATACGAAGAAGACCCGGTACATCATCCCAATTTACCCCAGTATGATTATAACCCTGATGTGGCAAATAAAATTCTGGATGAAGCTGGATACATTGACACTGACGGGGACGGGATAAGAGAGGACCCGGCGACTGGAGAAGACCTTGCCTTCGAGTTGCTGTCTCCGGATGACGTCTACATGGTCAAGATGGCTACATTGGTCAGTGAAGCTCTTCCAGAAATAGGCATAAGTGTCGATATTAGCACCGTGGATTGGGATACTTTCTTTGACACTATCTATTACCCAGAAGAGGATGCATATGAGATTGCGGTTAGCCGTGACGATCCAGCTCCTTCTCCATATGCAGATTGGATTTGGCTTGAGGCCAAAGGTTGGGGAGTTCCAGGTGATGGAACGGAGTGGAATTCGTCTTATTGGAACAATCCACGCTTCAATGAGTTAACTGATTTGCTAGGTACAGCAACAAGTTTTGAGGAGCGGAGAGCATATGAATACGAGATGCAAGAGCTTATGGCTGAGGAGCTGCCTTATGCTTTTCTGGTCAGACCGCAGTGGATTAGTGCATACAGAACCGATAAGTTTGAAGGCTGGGTAAATGAAATAGGCGGTCCTGTATCATGGATGAATCCCTGGAGCACCCTAAAGCTGCACCTAAAGTGAGCCATGGCTAAGTGATACTTCTTAAGACATTAAGACAGTGTTGGTTTTTAGTGGTGATGGTGGTCAAGAATAGTAGCCATCATCACCACTTCTGCCATGCTGCAGGTGGAAGGTAATTTTGGCATGTTCTGAGCCTTAGCACTGATTACCTAACAAACCATGACTACCCTAATGAATTACAGAAGTAATAATTAAAGAGAACTAAGGAATGAGTGAACTGCAAATGAATTTTTTGTCACAAGATGAAATAGAAACTATTCATAATGCTTCATTAGAAGTTTTGGAAAATACTGGTATCAAAGTTATGAGTGATAAAGCTCTTGATATTTTAAAGAAAGCTGGAGCGAATGTTGATTATGAGGAAAATCATGCTGGTATTCCTAGAAGTTTAGTTGAAGAGGCATTAAAAAGGGCTCCTAAGACCATAAAATACTGTGCCAGAAATCCAAAATACGACTTTGTATTGAATAAGCAGGAGCCCCATTTTTGTGCTGATGGAGAGCCTCCTTTCATATTTGATTGGGAAACTGGCAAGCGTAGATATTCAACAAGTGAAGATGTTGCTCATTGCTCAGTAGTGGCTGATTATCTCAATAATGTTCATTTCCTTTGGACAATGTGCACTGCTAATGATATCCCAGCACCTATGCAGGGTTTAACCGAATTTGTTACTTGTCTAAGAAACACAGAAAAGCATGTTGAGCACGAAGCGTTGAACGCCAGAAATGCGCAATACCAAATTGAGATCGCAGCTGCTATTGCTGGTGGGAAGGAGGAACTCAGAAAAAGACCTATTATCTCGGCAATTCAGTCTCCTATCTCTCCTCTTAGATTCGATAGGGGCTCAATAGAAGCCTCTATAGAGTTTGCTAAGGCTGGTGTTCCAGTTGTTTATATGGATGAGCCTTTAGCGATGGAGACGAGCCCAGCTAGTTTAGCGGGAACTTTAGTCATTATTAACGCCGAAAATCTAGCCAGCTTAGTTATTTCCGAATTTGCCAGTTCTGGAGCACCGGCAGTATATTCAACTGCTGCCTGTGTGGCAGATTCTTCATCGGGGAGAGCAGTTGAATCCTCGGGAGCCAGCCTTCTTAATCTTGGCAGCGCTCAAATTGCCCATTATTATGGCTTGCCATGTGAAATATCTGGCCCTGCAGCCCTGTATCTAAGCCTCTGGGTACCATATAGTTACGAGGCGGCTATAGGCATTAATCGGAACTTACACCCTGGTGCAGACCTTATTTGTGGCTATGCTGCATCTCCCGAGGCTTTGTTCATTGAAAACGAATTTATAGCTTCTATCTTAGAGCTTGCCCAAGGTTTCGAAGTGAATGATAACACTTTGGCACTGGATGTCATTAATAGAGTTGGCCCTGGTGGGACCTTTTTGGGAGAAAAACATACCTTAAAGCATTATAAAGAGCTTAAGCAGCCCAAGCTCAGCGATGTAAATACCTATAGAACAGGGGAATGGCAGGATGTGAATCCTAAACTAGAAATAGCTAAACAGAGGGTCAAGGAAATTTTGGCCACACACAAGCCTGAGCCTATTCCTGAAGATGTAGAAAAGGAGATATCTCAGATTTTGAACAGAGCTGAAGCAGAATTCTTGGCACAGAATTAGAATCAAGATAACAAAGAGAAGGGGGATTGGACAGAATGAGTAAACCCAGAATAAGTTTTTTGTCACAAGACGAGATAGAAACTATTCATAATGCTTCTGTGAAAGTTTTGGAAAATACCGGTATTGAAGTTATGAGCAAGGAAGCTCTTGATATTTTAAAGAAAGCTGGAGCTAGAGTTGATTATGAGAGAAGTCATGCTACTATACCTAGAAATTTAGTTGAAGAGGCCTTAAAAAGAGCTCCTAAGACCATAAAGTATTGTGCCAGAAATGCAAAATATGACTTTGTATTGAATAAGCAGGAGCCCCATTTCTGTGCTGATGGAGGTCCCCCCTTCATATTTGATTGGGAAACTGGCAAGCGGAGGTATTCGACGAGCGAAGATATCGCTCGTTGCTCGGTGATAGCTGATTATCTTGATCACGTTAATCTTCTTTGGACACTAGGGGCTGGCACAGATGTGCCGGCACCCATGCGGTGTATAGTTGATATGTATACTTGTTTAAGAAATTCAGAAAAGCATTTTGAAGGGGATGCACTGAGCGCTAGAGAAGCTCAATATGAGATTGAAATTGCGTCTGCCATTGTTGGTGGCAAGAGTGAACTTAAAAAAAGACCTATTTTTTCTGTAGTTATCTGTACTATTTCTCCTCTTAGATATGATAAAGGAATGACAGAAGCAAGCATAGAGCTTGCCAAGGCTGGTATTCCAGTTGTTATATACCCTATGCCTATGGCAGGCACCACAGCCCCTGCTACACTGGCTAGCACAATGGCTATTAGCAACGCAGAATTTCTAACTGGTTTGGTTATACTTGAGTTTGCTAGCCCCGGGGCGCCAGTGGTATATGCGGCTGATGTTGGCATTGTGGATTTCAAAACGGGAATAGGAATTCAATCACCAGAGGGTAATATTATGAATCTAGCCCTTAACCAGTTAGCTTGCTATTATGATTTGCCAAGTGAGCTGGAAGCTTCCTGCTCCGGTTCCAAACTTCTAGATATGCAAGCGGGCTATGAAAAGGCTATATCACTTATCACACATATATTAGCAGCCCCCGACATTATCCTCGGTTTGGGAGCACTAGAAGGGGGCCGCATAACATCTCCGGAAGCTTTGATTATTGACAACGAGATTATAGATTACGCCTTAAGATTTGTTAGGGGACTTGAGGTGAATGATGAAACCTTGGCATTGGATGTTATTAATAAAGTTGGCCCTGGCGGCATCTTCTTGAGCGAAAAACATACATTGAAGCATTTCAGAGAAAGGTGGATATCGAGACTCAGTGATATATATAGCTTTGAGACATGGGAGAAAGGTGGGTCTAAGCCCATTGATAAAGTGGCTAAAGAAAAAGTCAAACAGATATTAACTACTCACAAGCCTGAGCCTATTCCTGAAGATGTAGAAAAAGAGATATCCCAGATTTTGAACAGAGCTGAAGCGGAATTATTAAAATGAATCAAAATTTCAAAAAAGGAGGCGGCAATATGAAGAAAGTATTAATAATAGGAGCTGGAGCTCAAGGAACTGTAATAAGCTGGGTACTTACAAGGGCTGATGATGTCTCAGAGGTAGTCCTGGGTGATATTGACCCAAACAGAATGAAGGAGATTGTAGAGACAAACAAGAGCAAGAAACTAAAGATAGAAAAGTTGGATGCCAGTGATGTAACTGGCATGACAAAACTTATGAAGGATAGGAAATTTGACTTAGTAGTAAATGCTACCTTGCCTAAGTTTAACGACCAGATAATGGAAGCTTGTTATAGAGCAAGAACAAACTATCAAGATTTGGCAACCAGTGCATACTTTCCAGGAGGGGACAGAAGCATTCCTGTAGAGGAGCTAAAGTACGCCAAAAAATGGGAGGAGACTTCTCTCAAAGGGTTAATTTTAGCTGGTTCTGATGCTGGCACTACAAATGTGATGGCTAGGGAGGCTGCAGACAAATTAGATGAAGTCGATAGTATAAAAATAAAAGATTATGCTATAACCGAATCTGAAAAGCCAATAGTTTTATGGCAGCCACAGACTTATCTGGAAGACCTTAGCTCACCTGCTGTGATATGGGATAACGGCTACAAGGAAATGCCTCCTTTCAGTGGAGAAGAGGAATATGATTTCCCTCCTCCTATAGGTGCTAAAGGGAAGGTGTACTATCATAGCCACGAAGAGCCATTAGTAATTCCAAAGTTCATTGGGAAGCCAGTAAAATATGTAGATTTCAAGATGGGTGAGCCTGCATATATGCTTTGGAAATCTATCGTAGATCTCAAGCTAATGAGTGAAGAGTCTATTGAAATTGAGGGGAAAAAAGTGACTCCGAGGAGTATCTTCTTAAAGTTGCTACCCTCTACGCCCAGTGCAAAAGAACTAGTAGAGCTAGTAAAGAGTGGTAAGCTTATGAGCCGGCTGATACTTACGGTGGATGTTTATGGCAAAAAAGACGGTAAAGATTGGCATTATCAATTATGGACTGAAGGTCCCAATTCCACAGCAGCCTGCGAAAGAATCCCTGGAGCTAGCGATGTA
Source organism: Dehalococcoidia bacterium (assembly GCA_030626915.1). Classification (GTDB taxonomy): domain Bacteria; phylum Chloroflexota; class Dehalococcoidia; order GIF9; family AB-539-J10; genus JAUWHW01. The sequence continues at coordinate 10,599 of DAOUTC010000003.1, read as the reverse complement.
TCCTATGCCACCTCAGTTTCAGGAGCTATATTCGCATTAATGATGCTGAGGGGACAGGTAAATCATACAGGAGTGTTTCCTCCAGAGGTTTTTAATGAAGAGGAAAGAGAGATATACTTTAGGGAAATGAGGCAGTGGGGTATAATAATACATAAAAGAGCAGAGACGATATTGTAAGCTGAACGGGAGGTATTAAGCCTTATGAGATAGTTTGAGTTTAGAATAAAAACAAAATAAAAATTAGGAAAGGAGGATGAGATGAGAAAAAGGGAAAGTCTATTAGCTTTAATTGGAACAGTAGTATTAGTGCTTACTTTGTCCATTCCCGTGATGCAGTGTGCTCCTGCGGCGGAAGAAGAAGTAACTCCTCCGCCAGAGGAAGAGGTGACCCCTCCACCGGAAGAAGAGGAAATACAATATGGAGGCAGGTTGAATGTTGGCTTCCCTGCCGAAGAGGGCATAGAAACTTTGATATGTGACGAAACGTGGCAGTATACAGAGATGGGGTGTGTTTTCTGGCCCCTGGTCTATGACCAATTATGGATTTTAGGTCCTGCGCCAGACTATGAGCCCTTGCCCAGGTTAGCCACCAGTTGGGAAACGGAGGATGGAAAGACCTGGACATTCCATCTGCGTGAAGATGCAACTTTCCATGATGGTGTGCCAGTTACAGCAGAAGATGTAGCTTTCACGATTGAGTATCTGCCTCAAGCAGACCCAGCATGGGCTTACCCTGACTGTATTTGTGAACCTGGCTCTATAAAAGCTATTGATGATTACACGGTAGAATTTACGCTGGAGGCAACGATTGGTGGGCCGTATCCAGCTGCCTTTTGGATGCCAATCTTTCCCAAGCATATTTGGGAGCCTTATAAGGATGATATGCTCTCATATGCAAACTATCCACTTATTGGCTCTGGTCCATTTAAGCTAAAGGAGTTTAAGCCTGCTGAATATATCTGGTTTGAAGCCAATGAGGATTATTGGGGAGGAAGACCATATGTAGATGAGGTGGTTTTCAGAACTTATGGCAGCGAGGATGCTCTATATATGGCTTTGAAGAGTGGCGAGGTGGACATAATTGGGTATTCCGGTTGTTCCGCACTGGTTGTGGATGACTTCAGGGAAACTGAGAACATCGAGGTTATAGTTTCTCCAGGTATTGGAATGGTATGGCTATCGTTTAATCTGTATAAGGATGGGCCGCTTCAAGACTTGAACGTAAGAAAAGCCATTATGCACGGAATAGACAGGGACAGGATGATAGACCTGGTGTATCTTGGATATGCAGAGAAGGTGGACAGCTTTATGTATCCGGAGTTGGCAGACCATAATCCAAATTTGCCCCAGTATGATTACGACCCCGATTTGGCTAATGAAATCCTGGATGAAGGTGGATACATAGATACCGATAATGATGGAATAAGAAATGACCCTGATACAGGGGAAAACCTCTCCTTCGAACTAATTGTTCCTTCGGATTGGACTGATGAGGTTAAAGCTGCAACATTAATTAAGGAGCAGCTTGAGGACATAGGCATAGACATTGTTATGAAAGTATTAGATCTTGATACTTTCTACGAATACCTCTATGTGCCAGAGGAGGAGCTATATGATATTGGCTTTGGCGAGGAAGAGCCTGGTCCACATGCTGACTGGATATGGGAATTTGGCCGCAGCTATGAGGCTGGAGGCGAAGGATGGAACACAGCTTATTACGACAATCCTGATTTTGATGAAGCCCTGGATAAAATGCTTGCTGAGGTAGATACGACGAAGCGAAGGGAATACCTATATGAGATGCAAATGATGATGGCTGAGGACCTGCCATACGGTTTTCTAGTTAGGCCAGATTTAATAAATCCTGTAAGAACCGATAAGTTTGAAGGCTATGTAGAAACAATGGGTGGAGTTTCGACATGGATTAACCCCTGGACTTACTTTGAGGTGCATTTGAAATAAGCTAAGAAGAGGTACATGGGCAACTAAAGTTTCCCCCTATCGATGGTTAAAAATGGTGATGATGTAAAATGGCTTTAAAGGGGTTTGCAAGCTTTGCCATTAGAAAAGCGATAGCCGCCATCATCACCATTTTTGCTATTGTATGCGTAAACTTCCTCATTTTCCGCATGGTACCTGGCGACCCAATACGCATGATGTTCAGGGACCCTAGGATAACTGCTGAGCAGATGCAGTTAGTGAGGGAAAAATTTGGCCTGGATAAGCCATTGTGGGAGCAATTCAATTGTTATCTAACAGAGCTATTTCAGGGAAACCTAGGCATATCATTCTGGCAAAAAAGACCTGTATTAGAAGTCATTGCTGACAGGATACCGCAAACATTATTGCTGGTTGTAACGGCTCTTGCCATAGCTGTTATTCTAGGCACAATTCTCGGTGCGATTGCTGGATGGAAGACAGGAACAAAAATTGACTCATTTATACTTGGTATTTCGTTAACACTGTATTCTGTGCCAACATTTTGCATGGGCATAATTTTCCTGCTGATTTTCGCTTTCCAGCTGGCAATCTTTCCTCTAGGAGGGATATCTACAGCTGCATCAGGACTGACCGGCTTCGGATACTGGAAGGATGTCTTATGGCACATGTTTCTGCCAGCAATTTCAATAGTACTCTGGTATGGTGGGGAATATGTTTTATTAACACGAAGTTCCATGCAGGATGCCTCAGGCCAGGATTATATAACCACAGCCAGAGCAAAGGGGCTAAAAGAATCTGCTGTTCTAAGAAATCATGCCTTAAGAAACGCTTTATTGCCTGTGGTTACGATTACTGGAGTAAACTTAGCCTTTGCGGTGGCAGGAATAATTGAGGCTGAAACGGTCTTTTCATGGCCTGGCGTAGGCAGGCTGGTGTATGATGCTGTAATGAAACGTGATTATCCCCTCCTTCAGGGCACGTTCCTTGTATTCGCTGTTGCAGTTGTGCTGGCTAATTTAGTGGTTGACCTGATATATGGCTACATAGACCCAAGGATAAAGGTAGGGAAATCAGAGTAAGATGCTCAAATTTCTTAGAGAGCTAGAAAAAGTGAAGGGGTTCTTCCAACTACTCCTGACAAATAAAATGGGGGTAGTTGGGCTAAGCATATTTGCACTCTTCGCTATTGTAGCTTTATTTGCACCATTTCTGCACACTGTAGACCCGAGTAAAACGGGAGCGGTTGAGAATATACTTCTTCCTCCCTGTCATCAATTTTGGCTTGGCACCGACGATTTGGCCAGAGATATATGGAGTCAGGTAATATTTGGCTCCAGGGTTTCGCTAGTTATAGGGTTCTTGGCGGCAGCCTTAACAGTATTGGTTGGCACCCTGATAGGGTTAATGGCGGGCTTTTATGGGGGCAGAATTGAAGAAGTGCTTATGAGAATTGTGGACTTCTTTATGATGCTTCCTATGTTGCCATTAATGATAGTTTTAGCAGCAATATTGGGTCCCAGTATATGGAATGTAATTTTCGTGGTAAGCATTGTATCTTGGCCTACAACTGCCAGAGTAATCCGGTCTCAAGTGTTATCTCTTAAAGAAAGGGCCTTTGTTGAAGCATCAAGATGCATTGGAGCAAGTGACTCCTTATTAATTTTTGGTGAAATTTTGCCCAACGTAGTGCCTCTGATGTTTGCTGAAGCTGTTTTAATGGTTACAGAGGCAATCTATGCGGAAGCAGTTCTGGCCTTTCTTGGATTAGGAGACCCTACAACTGTAAGCTGGGGGATGATACTTCATTTCGCCTTTGAATCGGGCACTATGAGTAGAGCTCCTTGGTGGGTGGTGCCTCCGGTAGCATGCATCTGCACTTTAATACTCGGTTTTACCTTTTTGGGCACTGCCGTGAGCGATGTATTGAAGCCAGGATACAGGGAAATACGGGGGTTGTAACAAGATGGCCTTGCTTGAAGTTGAAAATCTGAAGATATATTACTTTACTCGGGAGGGTGCGGTAAAGGCTGTAGATGATGTTAGCTTCAGTGTGGACAGGGATGAAACGTTGGGGCTGATAGGGGAATCGGGCTGTGGCAAGACAACTGCAGTCTTTGCCATCATGAGATTTGTGGCACCTCCAGGGCGCATAGTGGGAGGAAAAATAATTTTTGATGGCAATGACATTATTACAATGAGCAATGAGGAGATAAGACTTTTAAGAGGGAAGGGAATTGCCATGGTCTTCCAAGCAGCTCAGAATGCCCTTAACCCCGTTATGACTGTGGGGAAACAGATAACTGAGGTGATTCTGGAGCATGAGAGAATAACAAAAGAAGAATCTTGGGAAAGAGCTAAAAGACAATTGGAACTGGTGGGCATAGGTAGTGAAAGAGTCAAGAACTACCCACATGAATTTAGCGGTGGGATGAAACAAAGAGTTATGATTGCCATAGCTACCGCTTGTAATCCAAGGCTTTTAATCTTGGATGAGCCAGTGACAGGACTTGATGTGATAGTTCAAAGGCAACTATTGACCCTTATAAATAAGCTGAGAAAAGAACTGAGGTTACCCATAATATTTATAACTCATGACCTCTCTGTTATAGCTGAGACTTGCGGTAAGGTTGCTGTTATGTATGCTGGTAAGATTGTGGAACAGGCAAGCACCGTTTCTTTGTACGAAAATCCTGTACACCCTTACAGCCAGGCGCTGATAAGAGCTTATCCCAGCATAAAAGGGGAGAAAAGGGGGTTAAAGAGCATCCCTGGTGCTCCCCCGAGGCTTATCAATCCCCCTATTGGCTGTAGATTCCATCCACGCTGTCCTTACGCCGTGAATATTTGCCGGGAAGAAGAACCAATATTTAGGAAAAAAAACGGCCATCTCGTAGCATGTCATTCAATCAAGTAGGGTGAATTTATGAAAAAAGATGCCGTATTGAGAGTAGAAAACCTGAAGAAATATTTCCCTGTAAGAAAAAGTTTGTTTGAGTTTATGTCATCGAAAAAAGAGGAATACGTTCGTGCAGTTGACGATGTCAGCTTCAGTGTGCAGGAGGGTGAAGTTCTGGGCTTTGTTGGGGAGAGCGGTTGCGGAAAAACAACCATGGGCAGGACAATACTCAGGCTGATTGAACCTACCAGTGGCAGGGTATACTACGAGGGAATTGAAGTCACCTCTCTGGATAGAAAAAGGGTAAAGAGCCTGCGACGCAAAATGCAAATGATATTTCAAGACCCTCATGGCTCTCTCAACCCCAGGAGAACAGTGGCTGATATTCTGAGCCAGACAGTCAAAATTCATGGGCTAGCCAATGGCAAAACCGAGGAGGATGAGCTGATAAAGAATACACTTGAGGAAGTGGAATTAAAACCAACCGAAGAATTCTGGGACAGATATCCTATTCTGCTTAGCGGCGGTCAACGTCAAAGGGTTGGCATAGGTAGAGTGTTGATTCTTCAACCGAAACTTGTGGTTGCGGATGAACCTATTTCAATGCTGGATGTTTCCGTAAGGATAGGTATTTTAGAATTATTGCTGAGATTGAGGGATAAGTTTGGTATCTCATTTATTTATATAACCCATGACTTGTCCACAGCGCGATATGTTTGTGATAGGATTGCCATCATGTACCTGGGAAAGATTATAGAAATTGCTCCCACAGAAGACATCATCAATAAACCACTACATCCTTATACTCAAGCATTGGTTTCCGCTGTGCCAGTGCCTGACCCCACAGTAAAAATGCATGAACTTCCCATCAAAGGTTACGTGCCGCTAATTCCGGCTGAGGTCTTCTCTAGTTGTAGATTCTACCCACGGTGTCTACATACTAGGAAGAAGTGTCGTGAAGAGGAACCTCCGCTCATTGAAGTGGGGCATGACCACTACGTTGCTTGCATTAAAGCAAAATAAGAGAGCCAGGCGATTGGATTTATAAGACCTTAGAAAAGTAAAGAGCCTTCCTGTGTGTTGCCCTTGGCGTAATCGGGCAGGTGGCATCTCGCCTTCAGTAAAGTGATGCCACAAGACAGGGCAAATTTAGATATCTTTGCCGCAATTTTTTTAGAGGAGAAATATGGCTGGTAAACCAAAAACTGGTATTTTCTATGGCTGGGTAATAGTAGCTGCAGCCTCTACAATTTTAGCTTTGCAATGGGGTTGTAATGACTCCTATGGTATTTTTCTCACAGAGCTATGTCGGGACTTAGGTTGGACAAAAACAGCGGTCTCTGGAGCTTATTCCCTATTTTGCATTATAAGTTGTATTTTAGGCATAGTAGCGGGGAGGTTAAATGATAGATATGGCCCCAGGCTAATCCTGATGATTTCTATCATTGTCATGGGTATAGGCTATGCGCTGATGTCTACCATCAATACACTCTGGCAACTATATATTTTTTACGGAGTTATAGTAGCCATTGGAACAAGTCTTGGTTGGGTGCCGGCAATTTCAACAGTATGCCGCTGGTTTATAAGAAAAAGAGGCATGGCTTTGGGAATCACGGAGGCTGGAATAGGGGTAGGAACGTTCATCATGCCACCTCTTATTCAACTTTTCATTATTAAATTCGGTTGGCGCATCTCTTATTTCATCTTAGCTGGCCTCCTTTTCGTCCTAGGTCTCCCTGCTTCCAGGTTGACGAGGCTTAATCCTTCTGAGAAAGGACTTTACCCCGATGGTATGAAAGGAACTACAGAAAGCAAACGGGATGGTAAGCTCATATCTAACACAAAAGATTTTACGTTTAAGCAGGCAATCAGAACAAGGCAGTTTTGGCTGTTGTTTTCGCTGTATGCCATTTCTGCTTTGCCTTTTGGTATCTGGGTTCATTTGAAGGCATATATGGTTAGTTTCGGTATCGCAGAAATGACTGCTGCCACCGCTATTGGCCTAAGTGGTGGAGCTTACGTAGCGGGCGCAATGGTAATAAGCAAACTCTCAGATAGAATTGGAAGAAAGGCGCCTCTTTTCATTTCTTTCCTCTTAATGGCAGTGATGATGTTGTGGCTTGTAAAAGCAAGGCAGCCATGGGAATTTTATTTATTCTCCACTATTATTGGCTTTAGCTGGGGAGGCTTTGTATTGTTCCCGGCAATAATTGCCGACTGGTTTGGGATGAAATTTCATGGCAGCATTTACGGAATGTTAGACGTAGGCTGGGGTATTGGTGGAGCAGCTGCTCCATTATTAGCTGGCTATATTTGCGATACCACAGGAAGCTACGAACTAGCTATTGTTATGGGAGCAACATTACTTTTTATAGGTACGGGTTTATCTCTGATACTCAAACCCGGACGAGAATGTTTATGACTATCCTTCTTTTTTGCAAACATTTTGCTAAGCAACTGATTAATATCCACTAGCAGCTAGGTGCCACCCCAGATACAAAACCCCAGGTCTAGTTCTCGAAACATGTCTCATGCCTTGCTATTTGGAGCTATTGGATGGCGTAATTCCCTTGTGACTCTTAATCAGCTAATTTCCAGCCCGACTTGATTTTCTCCCCTCGTAATTGCTACGCTTTTCCACGAAAGGAAGAGATAACATATAGAAATTTGACCCATTTTAATATGGTTGCTAAACTGAAGTGATGATGCGGGAGTAGCTCAGTGGTAGAGTTCCTGCCTTCCAAGCAGGGTGTCGCGGGTTCAAATCCCGTCTCCCGCTCCAAAATTGGGCTCGTAGCTCAGTGGCAGAGCGGCCGGCTCATAACCGGTTGGTCGTAGGTTCGAATCCTACCGAGCCCACTTGCAAAGATATAATAAAAGTTAGCATGGAAGGTTAAGGAAGCACTAATGGAGATAAAGTTGAGCATCATTCCTAAACCCAGCGAGGGTAGTCGCACAGTGCTAGAATCCAAGGTTAGTCCTGTCTTCAAAGGTGAGGGGGATGTGAACTACATATGTGGGAGTTGCGGAGCGATTCTAGCGGAGAAGATACGCCGGGGACAAATCGGAAATATCGTTGTCCACTGCCCAAAGTGTGGGCAATACAACGAATTCCCATAGGAGGCTAGAGTGAAGTCTGCGACTCTCCAAGTCGAGCTTGGTGCTATTGCCATATTCGGTCAGCCGTTTCGAATACCGATTGATATCAATATAATGGGGCGTAATATTATCAAATTTACAGTGACACTTGAATGGGATGAAGACGGCTTCATCGTAGCTAGTTGTCCTGCCCTTCCTGGATGTCACTCTCAAGGGAGAACTAGAGAAGAGGCCATTGCCAATATTAGAGAGGCTATCTTGGGCTATATAGCTAGTATGCGTAAGCACGGAGAGCCGATACCTGTAACCGATGTTGAAGAGGTGGAGGTTGCAGTTTAGTGGCTCGTCTTCCTGTGATATCAGGAGACGATTTTGCTAAAGCAGTGCACAAGATCGGATATATTTGGGATCATACTGAGGGCAGCCATATGGTCTTGTTGCACCCTTCAGGACGCAGACTGTCAGTACCCAGACACAGAGAGCTAGGGCGAGGTTTATTAAGGTCTCTAATTCGAGATGCTGGACTAAGCAGGGAGGAATTCCTTAGGCTGCTGCATGGATAATTTGAAGGTAGGGTTACGAGATTTTGTGTATTGTCCACCCAGTTCCACTTTATTTAGGAAAAATGTAACTTGACATAACACTCTAAGGAGTGATTTCATTAGTCAGGTTCGGCCAGGGGATGATATTTGTGGTGAGTTTCCTCAGCGTATTTATCTGAGGCGTGTACATATCTGGTAGTGGTTTCCAGGGATTCGTGACCCAGTAGAATCTGAAGGGCTGCTGGATTGGCGCCTTGCTCAGCTAAATAAGTGGCAAAGCCATGTCTTAATGAGTGGGCTGAGGTGGGAACGTTAATCCTTAATTTCTCTCGATATCTTTTAATCCTTTCTTGAAGGTAATTGGTAGAGATTCTTTTTTTAGGGTTAACTACATTTCTGCCGGCGTAGGGAATAAATAGGGCAGGGCAATTATCCTGCCGTGTGCTTAAATACATATCGAGATGCTGAATAGCTCGCGGAGTTAAGTAAACGAATCTTTGCTTCCTGCCTTTGCCGGTAATGAAAATGCGCCCGCTGTCATCAATCTGACTGCGATTCAGGTTACACAGCTCCGAAATACGCATGCCAGTGGAAAATAATACCTCTAGCATAGCGCGGTTCCTCAAAGACACCCTGGGATTTGACTCCAGGGATGTTGGTGCTTCGATTAGTCTAACTAAATCGTGAAGCTTAGCTACTTGAGGATGTTTTCTGCCAGTCTTTGTCAATTTGACTGCTTCAGGTGGCAGAGGGCAGGGATAATCCATATCGATTAAGTAGCGTAAGTAGGCTCGAAGGGCCGATAGCATACGGTTTATGGAGCGGGAATCAAGTTGCTTATCGCCTCGGTGGCTCAGCCCTGCAGTTTTACGGTCACGTGAAGTCAAATATGCTTTATAGTAGGTGATGACACGCTTGTTAACTTTATCAAACTCAATATTGCTTTCAGCTAAGAAATGTTCGAAAACCTCTAAATCTCGCTCATAGTTATAAACTGTTTCTGGGGAATAATTATTAGCCTGCAAGTTTAGCAGGAAATCATCAGCATGTGGTAACATTTTTAATTAGTTTTGTTTCCTCATGGGCTACGAAGTACGTCACGCTTGCTATCTAGACAAGTAAACTCTATGGCTCGCTCTTCGTCTGGCACTAGTAGGATTTTAGCATTGGTCAACATCTGCAGGTTCCACCACAATTTATAAGCAGAAGTAGTACCAACCTCTGCAAACAAATCCTTATAGCCATCCTTGTAGATGCCCAAATCAGCACGTCCTTTATTAAGGAAAGGTTCAGGAATTACCTCGAACCCCTGACTTTCGAAGTATTCGGTGATTACATCCATCATTCTTCTATGCCAGCTACTACCCATGGCGTGCGGATTTTCTAATGCTATGTTTCTTTGTCAGATCGTCCCACAAGTCATGTCCGTCTCTGGCAATGAATTCTTTTGCTTTAATTCTGCCTGTAATAATTAAGAGAGCGATTTTTCTAAAAGTGTATCGACATTCATCACACCCTGGTACTTTTTCTGTGGATATTTGCGCAATAACCTTCCGCAGCCATTGGCTCTCACGATTGATAGCTTCCTCAACAATATGCCAAGGTAATCCTGTTTCTATAAATTCCCTTTCACGCTTACCACCAATTTTATCCTTACCTATTTTCTACTATGGAAAGCTCTGTAAACCTCCTTTAAATGCCTGTTAGTAACGTGAGTGTAAACCTGGGTTGTTCTAATACTCTCATGGCCCAGCATTTCTTGAACGGAGCGAATATCAGCACCACTTATCAGAAGGTCTGTAGCAAAGGAATGTCTCAGGGTATGAGGGCTTACTTTGATTGGTAGGCCACATCTTTTTGCATATTTGGCAACAATGTTCTGGATAGACCTTGCTGTCAGTCGCATTTTTTCACCGTTTTTTCCAGTATCTACTCGGCCACTATATCGAATAAATAACGGTTTGAAGTGGTCTTGGCGCGATTGCAGGTAGCGCCTAATCCATTGTGCGGCCGTATCTGACAAAAAAACTACGCGTATCTTATTTCCTTTGCCTTTGATACCAAATTCTTGGCGCTCTAAGTCTATCTGGTCACGATTTAAACTAACTAATTCTGATACTC
>DAOUTC010000022.1 GCA_030626915.1 Dehalococcoidia bacterium | reverse complement strand
TGCCTTTCCCGATTGCACCCTTTCTCTACTTTGATCCAAAACATTAAGTTCCAATACTAACATATGCATGGTAGCACGAGCTAGCTTCCGCGCTACTTTTGCCTGACAATTTATTGTAGCGCCAATAGGTACTAATTTGAAAAACTCGAACTCCTGGGAAGCGTGTATGGTACCTGGGGGTAATGAAAGTGACTCCGCCATAGCAGCCATAGCATATGCTCCTATAGCTAGAGGAGGGACAAATCCTCCAAAAACTTTTAATTCATCCGCACAATCCACTGCTTCTAGATACTTGGAGATAAGTGAGGCACTTAATTCATAGCTAGCCGGAGGGAACTCATAGCCAGGGATTAATTCCTCATAACTTATCATGGCCTTTTTTCTCACTTTTTCTGACACCCAGCAAACTCCCGTTAGCCATCATGGCAAATGCATCAGCTTACCAGGCACAACTTAGGAATATAATATAGTTACATCCATGTCCGTGCTTGTCAATATCTATCTGCAAGATTTGGGCTAAAAACTCAATATAAGTGGCTATGTCCATCCACGTAATCCAGCCATCTGAGAAGCGCTTAGGATGCGGAATGACTGACCTAGTTCAGCTAGATGGGTGATACCTAGGTAGTTCTTATGCCATTGTGAGAATAAGGCGGGGATGAACCCCGCCACTACGGTTACATTTCGTAGGGTCGGGGCTTGTCCCCGACCGGGGCATGGTGGTGTGGCGACTCAGGGATTACGTAGCCTGTTCCAAGTTTGCTCGAATCACCCTCGTGATGACAAGGCAAGGAGGTAATGTGTCACTAATCATATGGACGAACACAAGTAATCCTTTTTCATAGTCTTTTGTGTTAGTATAAGTAAATTACTTTGGTAGAATCTTGCAAATGAACATGAAGCTATTGATTGGTCTACTGGCTTTAGGTGTGGTATTGCTAAGTATAGGCTTAGCGAAGCTGTTATTGGGATAGCTTAGTCTTTTCCGCTTTTTCGTTATAATCATAGGAATGGACGATATTTTACTTGTGGATAAGCCGAAGGGGCTTACTTCATCTCGGGTAGTAGAAATAATAAAAGGGAAGTTCAAGGTAAAGGCCGGCCATACGGGGACACTAGACCCTATAGCTACAGGGCTTTTGATTATTCTCACCGGTAAGCACACCAAGGAAGCATCCTTATTCCTAAAGTTGGACAAAAGTTACGAAGTCAAAGCTATTTTAGGAATAGAGACTGACACCTTTGATGCCAAGGGAAAGGTTCTACAGCGGAGCAGTGGCGAAGTGACAAAAGAGGAACTGGAAAAGGTACTGCAGGAATTTCATGGCGATATATGGCAGGTGCCTCCACCTTTTTCCGCCAAGAAAATAGCAGGACGAAAGGCTTATGAACTGGCCAGAAAGGGAATGGCTGTGAATATACCACCTAAGAAGGTAAGCATTCATTCTTTGGAACTTAAACAATTCCAGTTCCCTTATTTTACCCTTTCCTGCGATGTATCCTCAGGATTTTATATCAGAAGCCTTGTTCATGATATTGGAGAGAAATTGAAAGTCGGCGCCACTGTGGTAGAAGTCCGTCGCATAAGAATCGGACCTTACCAGGTAGAACAAGCCAAAAACTTAGAGGAAATTTTGGGTTACAAAGTTTAAACTCTTTTATCCCATCTTCGTTATAGCGTTTGGATGTTAGCACAGGAGAGATAATCGGAAGGCAGAAGCCCTGGTAGACCATATTTTGCTGGTAAAAAGTAAGGCTCACTCAAAGTATCTCCTGTGCGGATAAACCTTTTTGTGATTTCTTCGTTTTTATAGTAGAAGGTGGACTTTGAAGATTCTGCAGATATTGAAAACCATAGTAGCTGCTAGAGGTCTGGAGGTACTTCTCCTGGACAAAGAGGTCACCACGTCTAGTGGTGCTAGTTTGGGAGTAGTCGTTAATATTAAAAGAGAATTATCGCAAGATAAGATATGGGCGGTGGTCAATAATCTTGGGCAGGAGAGCATTTTACCCATTGAGCAAATCGCCAGCGTAGCTGATAAGGTAATCCTTTTTGATGATTTGCTCCCCGCTAGCTTAGCAGCAAGCAGAAATCGGACATAGGAAACCATGCCGTCCGAATAACTCTGAGCAAACTGAAAGAAATCGGGTGCTTAGTTCTCCCTCAGGTTACAGCTTGGATGATAGCTATTACCCCGACTATAATGAGGTAAATGCCTATTAGGTAGTTCAGTATCTTAGGGAAAATCATGATTACAATGCCGAAGATGAGGGTTATCACCCCCAGAGCTAATCCAGCTATATGCATAACAGTATCACCTCCTTAAAATAGCTAATATACCAACTACAATGAGCCCGATACCCACTATCAAGGAAAGGAATTTGGGCAAGACAAGCACCAAAATGCCAAAGACAATGGCTAGTATCCCCATCCACAAACCTTTTATCTTCATAGCGCACTACTCCCCTTCCTCGGGCTGGATTTGAAATTATGTTTTAGATAGTATAACTATAGTGTGGGAAAAACAATAGGCCTTGCTCAAGACGTCTTTACAGAATATAAACTTTTTATCCACTATTTCGTTTCTAAGATAGTAGGTTAAATTATAAACATTCTGCGAATGATAAAAATTGGGGGAGATAAGATGAAAACTGTGAAAGCTCTAATTTCCATCCTTTTAGTGGCTATCTTTCTTGCCAGTGGCTGTGTGCCTGTTACCACACCCTCTAAGTTTGCTATACCTTCAGTAGCTGAAGGTGAAGTGTCGAATCCCAAGCTTGCTATGGTAGCTTATTATGAGCCTGAAGGGATCTCTATATCTCCCAACGCTCCTTACTACTCACTGCCCCTAGATCTAGGGGAGGTAACAAACTTTAGACAGATAGGATCAGAATTCGGGCTGACTGGAAATCAGAAGCAGCTCCTGGAAGAAAATGGTTTTGTGGTTATCCCCTGGCGCAGTGATGATATCGTCCAACCTTATAAGACGCTCAAAGAGCAAGAGATTCCTATCTTTGTTACCTCGGATACTTTGCTGCATCTGTATCACATCCAGTTCAATGAGATATTAAAGCGCCTTGAGGAGGAAGAGTTTTTTAATGAACTAATTGACACAGGCCAGGCGATGCTGCAGAGGGCAGTGCAGGATTATAAATCCTTCACCGATGCTGATTTAAAAGAAGCCGCCAGGAGAAACGTGGCTTATTTTGCCGTGGCTTTAAAGCTTCTACAGACGCCAACCGAAGGCTATAGCGAGGAGAAAATAAAGCAGGAAATCGAGCAGTGGAATAGGGAGCATCCCTGGGACGAGAAGGAGTTTAAGCCTCTAAAGAAGGTTGATTTTGCCATTCCTAAATATGTAGTAGATGAGGTTGATGAGGAAATTAGGAATATTGAAGCGCACGAAGGCTTTAGAGTGAGTGCCGTATTCAATTCCCTTGATTCCCCAAATCCGTATAAGGAGGACTACTCACAGTATGTTCCCAGAGGACATTACACCAGGAGTGAGGCGCTTAAAAGATATTTTAAGGCGGCGATGTGGTATGGCAGGATGGCTTTTTTTCTAAAAGGGGGCCATGGTGCGCTGGTCAGTGAGAAAGATGCCAAAATAGCTACAATTCAAGCCTCGCTCATCTCAGCAGAATTGCCTAATGTGAAGACAGGTGATATCACTTGCTGGCAAGTATGGAATCGGATTTACTCGGTTACCTCATTTTTTGTGGGTACTGCTGATGACCTGACACCCTATGAATATCTGGAGGCTATGGAGAAGGTTCTGGGCACCGAGTTCGATGTTGTCCAGCTTGCTGATGAGGAAGAGTTGCTTAACTTGAAGGCTGAGCTGGCTCAAATGAGGAACCCCGAGATTTATGGCGGCTCTGGTGTTTGTTTTATCGCTCCCCCAGTAACAAAGCAAAAACTCTATGAGTGCCTAGCTAACACAAAGGGGATGAGGTTTATGGGACAGAGATTTGTTCCCGATTCATACATGTTCCAGAATCTGGTCTTTCCTGCTGTAGGCATGTACGTGGGTGAGGATGAGCCGTTTACTATGAAGATGACCGCACTTGGGCCAGCAAGATGTTTCCCCAGAGGATTAGATGTCATGGCAGTCCTGGGTTCGGAGCGAGCTTATGAGATATTGAAAGCCGAAGGTGATACTGAATACCAGGGGGAGGATACTAGCTATGATGAGCAGTTAAGCGAGCTCAGAAAGGAATTTGGCGCTCTCACTGAGAAGGATTGGAATCGTAACCTTTATTGGGCCTGGCTTTATGCCTTAAAGCCTTTGCTTGTGGACTTTGGTCAGGGTTATCCGGCATTCATGCAGACCGAGGCTTGGAAAGATAAGGAACTACAGACTGCTCTGGCATCGTGGACTGAGCTTCGCCACGACACTATTTTATACGCCAAGCAAAGTTATACTCCTGCGGCAACAGCAATGCCACCCCAGCCAAAACCTGTTGTGGGTTATGTCGAGCCAGTTCCTGAATTTTACTCTCGCATGCTGTCGCTTACTAAAATGACCGAAGAGGGGTTGATTAAACTCAATGCCTTAAATGACGAGGAGAAGTCAAGGTTGGAAGAACTAGAAGGTATCCTGGAGAGGCTAACCAGAATCTCACAAGATGAGCTGGAGGGCAGAGAGCTGTCTGAAAATGATTATGAATTCATCAGGAATTTTGGACAGCAGCTTGATGCCATAATTGTTGGTGTTGAGGCTAAGGGCAAGGAAACTACTCTTGTTGCTGATGTGCACACCGATACTAACTTACCAATGGAGGTTTTGGAAGAGGGAGTAGGCTATGTTGACCTTGCCCTGGTGGCCTATAAGGTTCCTGATGGCAGAATTATCCTCGGTGCCGGTCCTACGCTAAGTTATTATGAATTCAAGCAACCTATGGGTGAAAGGTTGACTGATGAGCAGTGGAAAGAGATGCTGGAGAAAGGGCAACAGCCTCCAAGACCAGACTGGATAGATAGCTTCTACACCGAGTAGGTGAAACAATTTGCGAAAGGGTGGTGCGAGATTGCTTCGCTTTGCTCGCCGCGACATACAGTGCAGCCACAATGACAGGAGGAGATTTGTTCGGCTATAATCTGATATGGCAACCCGAGGCATTTTATTCAGCTCAAGGCAATTAATATGGAGATAATACCAGCTATTGACATTAGAGGCGGCAAGTGTGTTCGATTATATCAAGGTGATTACAGCCAAGAGAGCGTCTTTGATATGAACCCGGCGGCGGTAGCTTTGAGGTGGAAGTCTCAAGGAGCTCGATGGCTTCATGTGGTTGATTTGGATGGGTCAGCTACAGGTAAGCCGCAAAATATGGCAGCAGTTGAGGGGATAATAAAGACGAGCAGTTTACTGGTAGAATTAGGTGGGGGCATTAGACGGGAGGATATAGCAGAAGAATTGTTGCACAAAGGGGTAAGCCGTATAATCCTGGGCACAGTGGCTATAGAGAAACCAGAATTGGTGGAAAAGCTGTGTCAGCGATTCGGCCAAGCTATAACAGTCAGCATCGATGCGCGGGATGGTAAGGTAGCCATTCACGGCTGGCAGAAGGATACAGTGGTTGATGCTTTACAATTAAGTCGAGAGATGGAGGAACTTGGAGTGAGGCGCTTTGTCTATACTGATATAAAAAGAGATGGCACTCTCAGTGAGCCTAATTTCGACGCTGTGGAAAGATTAATTGCTGAAGTGGATGTGCCTGTCATTGCTTCGGGCGGCATTTCCAAGCTGGAGCATTTGCAAAGGCTTAAAGAGTTAGGAGTAGAAGGAGCTATTATAGGCAAAGCTCTTTACACTGGAGATATCGATTTACAAAAAGCTATAACTGAATTATCTTAAGGGTTATTGCGAGGAGTACCTTTGCCCTGTCATTGCGAGGCACAAAGTGCCAAAGCAATCTCAAGGAGTGAAGAAGGAATTATGAGATTGCTTCGCCCAGCCTGTCCTGTGTGAGATTCTTCGGTCGCTTCTCTCCCTCAGAATGACAAGAGGCGAAGGACTCAGAATGACAGAAGTCAACAGCCCGCAACTAACAAAAGGAGGCTGAGAAGTTAAATGTTGAACTTTGATGATAAAGGTTTGATTCCAGCTATTATTCAAGACGCCAGAAATAGCGAAGTTCTTATGCTAGGCTACATGAATAAGGAATCGCTAAAACGAACGCTGGTTAGTGGGGATGTTTGGTTCTATAGCCGTAGCCGGCAGGAGTTATGGCATAAGGGAGCTACCTCGGGTAATTTCCTCAGGGTGAAGTCCATTATCAAGGATTGTGATAGCGATACGCTTCTCATTCAAGCTGAGCCTACAGGCCCAGTATGCCACACTGGCAATAGAACTTGCTTCTTCCAGCAGCTGGAAAGTCAAGATACCGCTTAATGATAGCTGTAACTGCTGATCTAGTTCAGATAGGTGGTGGACACCTCAGACAGCCTTTTATGCCATTGCGAGAGTAAGGCGGGGATGAACTCCGCCACTACAGTTACATCTCGTAGGGTCGGGGCTTGTCCCCGACCGAGCTATGGTGGGTGGCGGCTCGGAGATTACGGAGCCTATTCCGAGTTTGCTCGGATTACCCTCGTAATGACAAGGCAGGGAGGTGGTAATGTGTCACCAATCGTATGAACGAGTACAACTAATAGCTATTTTGTGATATAGTTAGCGACTTCAGCTAAAAGCGATAGGCTAAAGCATGAAATCGGATTATCAAGCTCACTGGGAAGTTTTACCCTCAGCACCCACTGAGTACTTGGATGCTGCCAATCTTCCTCCTATAATTGCTCAACTCCTTTACAATCGTGGTGTCAGGCTAAGTGAAATCGAGCCATTTCTAGCTGCCGACCGCCGCCTAGCAGTCAATCCCTTTCTGCTCCCTGACATGTCACAAGCTGTGAGCAGAATCTACAAGGCCTTGCTTTCAGGCGAAAAGATTGCCATCTACGGTGACTTTGATGTTGATGGCATCACAGCTACAGCTACTCTTGTGGAGGGTATATCTTGGCTTGGTGGCAAAGTTACCTTCTACATTCCCGACCGCCTTCAGGAGGGCCATGGGCTAAAATCGCTGGCTATAGAAAAACTCCATAACCAGGGAGTCGGGTTAATAATTACTGTTGATTGTGGCATCACCAACCTCACAGAGGCAAAACAAGCCCGAGAAATGGGTATAGATATGATTATTACTGACCACCACACCCCGCTAGAAACATTGCCTCAAGCCATAGCTGTAATTGACCCCAAGCGAGAGAACTCCAGGTATCTCTTTCACGAGTTAGCAGGCGTGGGTGTGGCCTTCAAACTTTTGCAAGCATTGTTTCATAAAGACAGCAGGGAAAAATCTCTCCTGAGATTTTTAGATTTGGTAACTTTGGGCACTGTTACTGATATGGTCCCGATTGTTGGTGAAAATCGCTACCTGGTAAAGGAAGGGCTGAGGGTGCTTAATAGCACTCCCCGCATCGGGCTCCAGGAGATGGCCAGGTTGGCAGGGCTGGAGCTAGGCAAGCTTGATGCCAAACACGTCTCCTGGGCTTTAGGGCCTCGACTCAATGCTGCCAGCAGGATGGATGACGCCTCCACCAGCTATCGCTTGCTCACCACAAATTCGTTACAGGAAGCCCATCATTTAGCAGCGAGGCTAGAGGAAAAGAATGCTGAACGGCAAAAATTAAGCAATGAAACACTAAATAAAGTAAAGGAAAAACTAGCTACAAAGATGCATCTTCCTCTGCTCATGGAAAGCGATGAAGGTTATCCTGTTGGAGTTATTGGCCCTATTGCCGGCAAGCTGGTAGATGAATTTTGTAAGCCTGCTATTGTCATAAACCTTGGCTCCGAGGTATGTCGAGGCAGCATACGCAGCATACCTGAATTCAATATTGCTGCTGCATTGGAAAAATGCCGTGACTTGCTTATCACCTTTGGCGGTCATCCTTTAGCCGCCGGCTTCGTTACATCACGCCAAAATCTACCCACGCTGGAGGAAAAGCTTATGAGCTTAGCAGCAAATCAATTATCTCATTTAGATTTGCGCCCCAAATTAGTCATCGATGCTGAAGTGCCTTTATCCACTTTCGCTGGTGACACTTTTAACCTAATTCAGCAACTGGAACCCTTCGGGCAGGGCAATCCACTGCCTACTTTTCTCACTCGCCAGGCCCAGGTAGTTGAACTCCGTAACTTCGGTAACCAGAGCAAGCATCTGGAACTAAAACTTAAACAAAGAGATATAACCTGGAGAGCCGTGATTTTCAATTCACAAAAAGCACCCGATGAAATCCCTTCTTGCATAGATATTGTGTATAAAGTGGAGAAAAGTTTCTGGAGTGGAGAGGAAGTGCTAGGCCTTAATCTCCTTCATTTCGCCCCATCTGGCTAGCCCTGCGCATTCTGAGAATAAACAAAGGCAAAACTATTACCAATATTGCTAAACTGATGACCTGCCCTTGATGAAGGCCAAAAAGAAATGGCTGGTCAACATACCGTAAAAACCTTAAGCCGAAATCGCCCACAGCGTAGAGACAGAGATAAAGCAGGAATAGGGAGCCTTGCGGCTTGAGCTTCCCTCGCATCCGCCATACTACAGCAAAAACTATCAGATTCCATAGTAGAAAATAAATTTGTGTGGGATGCAATAGTTCTCCTAAGAGACCACAAGCGCTATGAGGGTTGGTATAGATAACCGCCCAGGGCAGCGAGGTGGGATTCCCATGGCAGCAGCCGTCTATGGTACACCCCACTCTACCTATAGCTTGAGCCAGAGGCGCTCCCACGGCAATGGCTTCACCCACCCCAGCAAGACTCTGAAAAGGAACTCTCTTTATTCTGGTATAAACCCACACTGCTACAAGGGCGCCAATAATGACTCCATAGAGGCTGAAGGCGGGAAAGCCAACGAAATTAAAGATGTCTTGAGGGTGAGCTATATAGTGGCCCCATTGGACAACAACCAGCCTGGCTCCGATGAAGCCACCAATGATACCCCAGAGAAACAGGCTATAAATAGTATCCTGTGAAATGCCCAGCCTTTTTGTCTCTCGTAAGGTGACAACAAGCAACGTTATCACCGCCAGAGCCACCATGATTCCATACCAGGATACATTGATGGGACCAATAGAAAAGGCAACAGGGTCTATGTTAATAGTAAACAATGGCTCCTAACTCCTACCCTTTATATAGTAGCACAAGTATAATGGCTTTTAGCTTGTGCATCTCTCTTTAGCCAAGCCCTGTCGGGCTAAGGTAGCTTTTTAATCTTTTCCCACAAATAGGAGCGGATACACTATATCGCTGGTGCAGCAAGGAATCCAGACTGCCAGAAATAAAAACAAGAAGATGAAAGGAAGCAAAGGAATCCAATCAGCTATGCCAAATGCTGTAAAATAGAACAACGAAGCCCAGGTGCTTAATAACACATGCCCAAAATGTGGGATTCTGGTTGTTTGTTTCCAATAACCAATGGCAATACCAGCTAACGCCAGGAGATTTATCCACCACTCCTCGATAAAGGGCACTTCGAATTCCATCGGAACACGAAGTAAGGTCCCTCCTAGAAAAGGAATTATGACATCACTTATCGTAGCTATTCCAATTGACCCTGTCCAACCAATCAAAACCGCCACCCAGAATTTGCACTTCTTATACCTCACATACATCGCTGTAGTCACAAGCGCACTCAATAAAACATGGCCTGGATGTAAGGTGTAAAAAACAGCGTAGGAAATCTCAGAGGAAATATTGCCAAAAACTATTATAGCCATGATGGCAATGCCTGTGAGAGCTCCTAGAGCGGTGAATGGGGCATGTTCCTTCAGTTCTTTTGCTATTCGCCTGAGCATTCTTTCCTTACTGCTTTTTGTAGCAATCGGAGCAAACCCCGGAAGACTCGGAAAGATGATATTCAGTATGGAAACCAGAATTTTGAGCAAGCTCGTTTTCCTCCTGGCATAACCCTTCACTGGCAAACTCCTGAAGGGCACCGCAGCAGCGGCAGACCATAAGCCGATGACAACCTCCTTTCCCCTCCAAGCTGCACTTTACAAACCCACCGCTGGATAACACCTTGTGAGCCAAATTAAGGCAACAGAATAAATCGAGTATGCGGTAGATAGTAACGTGATTTAGATATTTACCTTCCTGCCTCAAAAGCCTCTGTATGTCATAGGGTGAAAGCGGTCTTTGCACCTCCTCTAAAACCTCGAGCACTTGCCTTCGAGGCTTGGTTACCTTATATCCCTGAGCCTGCAAAATCTGAATTGAATCTCGAACCACGCGCGACATTATACAAAGGTGCAATGTTAAATGCAACATTATTGCAATTATGAGACGCACAACTTATTGCGCAAGATCTGTGTTTTGTCATTGTGAGCCGAAGCGACATCACCTTGCTTCTGAGGTTGCTTCGACACTACTATGCCTCGTAGCTAACATGGCGCGGTTTTCCGCAAGACACTATGACACAAGGTAAAGTTTAACCCACTACCTCTTCCAGCAGCATTATCGCCGCCTCCTTATCCAGGGGCTGGTTATTGTTGCCGCACTTTGGCGATTGAATACAAGATGGGCAGCCATCCTGACAGGGACACTCCTTAATCAACTTTAAGGTAGCTTGCCAGAGCTTTTCTACTATCTCAAATCCCTTTTCAGCAATGCCGATACCTCCGGGATAGGCATCATAGATGAAGATTTGCGCCTTAGAGAAGGATCAAGCTGAAGCAACGGAAGTATTAAATGCGGTTGAAGAGTTCGTTCGCAATCAAACTGATAGGCTAGTAAAATTTGCTCTCGAGCAGTGGAAGGTTTGATGCTGACTCTTAGCCTTCAAATTTAGCGTCTCGCAAGGCCTCTTACTTTATTATCTTCTTAATTCTCTCAGTAAATTTAGGATATAAATTATCAGCTTCGCTGATGAAATTCTTGATTTTGCTACAAAGATTTTGCCCTTTCCCATATTCGCCGAAAATCGTATACGAATTCCCAAAAATCAATCGCCTCGTAGCCCGTCTTGCACAAAAGTCTCAAATATAACTTCATTAAGTGCTTTCCCCACTTCCTTACTTTGTGTCACCATTCTTTGAACAAGCACATTCTAAAACCTCTCTCATGACAACGACCTCGATTTCCTTAACCTTCTTCAGAGATTCATCATTGGTCGCAAATGCCTGAGCACCTTTCACAATCGAGGTAGCAAGCTGTATAGCATCGGGAGTCCTGAGTTCATATTTGGCTCTAAGGCTTGAGGCTAAATCCGCTACCTCGGCATCAACCGGAGCAACTTCAAGGTGGGGGAAATTCTCCAGTATAAGCTTGTATTCGTCCGCTAGGATATCGTCGCCCTCCTCTCTGGGCTTTACCAGAATCTCAAGTCGGGTGATAATCGAGGTCTTGCCTTCTATCATCCCATCCTCAATTAAGCCAAAAAAGGCTCTAGTGAAGGGAAGGTAGTCCTTATTCTCCTCGAAATGGTAAATAAAGAGCATGGTGTCCAGACCCAAGATAGAATAGCGCACCAAGAGCTCTCGGCACTCCTTTTCTATTTCTCCCATGCCTCTCTTTCTTTCCTCACATATTCGGTAGCCTCAATCTCTCTCCAGACCTCCTTCCCTAACCCCTGCATGTATTCGCTATATCTCCGTGGCCTGCGTTGCATAATGATTCGAGCATTCCGAACGCCCACAATAAGCTCATCTTCGACGTTAACGCCAAGCTGCTCCCTTACCTTCTTAGGGATGACTACCTGATACCTTTTACCTACTTTCACCACATTCTTCATACTTGACCTCCGACC
>DAOUTC010000046.1 GCA_030626915.1 Dehalococcoidia bacterium | reverse complement strand
TCATGTTGCCCTTCACCCCGGTGAACAAGAATAATACCATTGGCTGGCTTGCTGCCCGCTGTGATGGCGAAAATTACGGGAAGCTGCTTGCCTACCATTTTCCCAAGGAGCGGCTGGTATATGGTCCCAGCCAGATCGAGAACCGAATTCAGCAGGATACCGTCATTACTGAGCAGCTTGCCCTGTGGAGTCGTGGGGGTTCTCGGGTTATCCGCGGCAACTTGCTGATGATACCTTTGGGCAAATCCAATCTGTATGTGGAGCCGGTCTTCCTCCAGGCAGAGGCTGGTGGGCTTCCGGAGCTGAAGCGAGTTATTGTGGCTGCTGGTGACCAAATAGCTATGGAACCCACGTTAGATGAAAGCCTGGCGGCTATCTTTGGTGCTGAAGCACCACCAACCGAACCTGAAATCGTGCCACCAACCGAACCGGAGGAGCCGGTAGCTGCTGACATAGCCAGTTTAATTGAGGAGGCTCAACAGCACTACAGCAGGGCTCAGCAGTATCTTAAGGCAGGCGACTGGGCTAACTATGGAAAAGAACTGGATGCTCTGAAAGCAGTACTGGATCGGCTGGCGGAACTCGCCGCTTAAGAGAAAAGATAGCCTAGTGGTTCGACGATATGGCTTTCTGTATAATGAAGTGGCAATGAACCGAGTAAAAACGAAACGCCATGTCAAGATAGTGTGTACCTTAGGTCCCGCCAGTAGTTCTAGTGAGGTCATTAAAAGAATGTTGAAAGGTGGGATGAACCTTGCACGGTTTAACTTATCCTATGGCACTCTTGAAGAACACAGTCGACTCATTTCCGAGGTTCGCTTGCTCAGCGAAAAGCTCAAACTCCCCACGGGCATCTTACTCGACATCCCTGGAATGAAACGTCGTGCCGGAGACATCAAAGCTGTCTTCGGTCAGCATCTCGATTTCGCCCAGTCCCAGAGTGCTGACTTCGTTGCGCTCTCTTTCATTTCCTCGGCGCGGCAGGTAAAAGAGGTCAGGGCATTGCTTAAAAAGATGAACGCTAACATACCTATTATCGTTAAGATAGAGCGGGCACGGGCCTTAGAAGAAAGTGACGGTATACTCGAGGTCTGTGAAGGACTAATGGTGGCTAGGGGAGACCTAGCGCTTGAAATAAGCATCGAGAAGGTCCCCTTGGCTCAGAAGCAGCTCATAAAGGAAGCCAATCACCGCGGAAAGCCAATAATAACAGCTACTCAGATGCTCGAGTCAATGGTTCAGTCAGCTACTCCGACTAGGGCCGAGGCAGCTGATGTGGCCAACGCTGTACTTGACGGCAGCGATGCGCTGATGCTCTCTGAGGAAACAGCCACCGGAAGTTATCCCGTCGAAGCTACTGAGACAATGGCCAAAATAGCTTTGGAGGCCGAGACACTGCTTCCTTACGAGGAGATACTCCGAGAAAGCTCGCAGGATATTTTACCCGAGGTTAATGATGCCACGGCTAGAGCAGCCTGCTATATAGCTCAGCAAGTGCAAGCCAAAGCCATCATAGCCTTTACCACCGGTGGGACTACAGCCTTACGGGTATCAAAGTATAGACCGCAACACATTATTGTGGCTGTGACCTCCTCCGAAACCGTCATGAGACGCCTTTCTTTGGTTTGGGGAGTCTTCCCTGTTAGAAAGCCTGAGCCTTCAACCTTGGAAGAGGTCTTCGAGCTAGCGAGGGAAGTTGCACTAGAGACAGGTGTTGCTAGAAAGGGTGACCTCGTGGTGCTCACTGCCGGACTTCCTCTGACGCTACCAGGGAGCACCAACTTAGTCAAGGTGCACAGTATCTGATCTATGCCTGGTTGTTCTTAATAATAGCGACTGGAAATACGAAGTTGAAGAGGTGAGCTTAGGTCACAAATTCCCCGTTCTGAAACCGCTCAACTTGTTGCTATAAGTAGTGCTATACTTTATGAAAGGCGAGGATTTGGTTAAAAGGGATTTTATGAAGCGGATAGGCGTTTTAACCAGTGGTGGTGATGCCCCTGGAATGAATGCTTGCATCAGGGCAATTGTCCGCTGTGGGGCTAGAAATAAGCTGGAAGTAGTAGGAATTCGACGAGGCTATGCTGGGTTGCTGGAAGGAGACCTAGTAAGATTAGGACCAAGGTTGGTAGCTAATATTATCCAGCGCGGTGGCACTGTGCTTGAGACTGCTCGCTGCGAGGAAATGAAGACGCCAGAAGGCATAAAGAAGGCGGTGCAAGTTTTGCAGCGGGAAGGCATTGCGGGTTTAGTAACTATAGGTGGTGATGGCACCTTTCGAGGTGCTATGGCCTTAGCTGAAGCAGGAGACATAAAAGTAATTGGCATTCCGGGCACTATAGATAATGATGTCTATGGCACTGACTACGCCATCGGTTTTGATACCGCGATAAATACAGCTTTAAGTGCCATAGATAAGATTAGAGATACCGCAGGGTCTTTGCAGCGCCCCTTTTTTATTGAGGTCATGGGAAGGGAAAGAGGCTTTATTGCCCTGGATGTAGGAATCGCCGGCGGGGCTGAAGATATCTTGATTCCAGAGACAGAAACAAAGATAGAAGAGCTTTGCCTTAATATAAGACGCAACTTCAAGAGAGGTAAAAAATCCAGTATTGTAATAGTTGCTGAAGGGGATGAAGCAGGTGGTGCGTTTCGAATTGCCCAACAGGTATGGGAAAGACTGAGATTGGATTACCGTATTTGTGTCCTGGGGCATATACAAAGAGGCGGCTCACCCACAGCTAGAGACAGAATTTTGGCTAGCAAGTTAGGAGCAGCGGCTGTGGATGCTTTAGTTAATGGTAAGTCAGGCTACATGGTGGGAGAATTAAAGGGGGAGATAGCTTTTACGCCATTAAAGGAAACATGGGAGAAGAGGAAGGAATTAGATAATAACTTGTTACAGTTAATGAAGGTATTAGCTACTTAAGGAAATGAAAAAACTATCCATAGGCAAAATAAGAGGCTTGCAGCGACTAGCTGATGAGAAGGGCATTATGGCGATGTGTGCTCTCGACCACAGAGATTCGCTGAAGAGGATGCTTGATAAAGAGCATCCTGAGAATGTTAGCTATCAAACATTGGTCGATTTCAAGCTAGACTTATGCCGCGTTCTAGCCCCCTATGCCAGCGCCATTTTGCTTGACCCCGTTTATGGAGCGGGACAGGCAATTGCTGCCGGCGTCTTATCTAAAAGCACAGGATTGCTTGTGAGCCTGGAAAAAAGCGGTTATTCAGGGGGAACAGAGGCGAGAATTACTGATTTGCTGCCTGGTTGGAGTGTAAGAAAAGTAAAGAAAATGGGAGCCACAGGGGTAAAGCTTTTGCTCTATTATCGCCCTGATATTGATGCCGCTGAAAAACAATTAGACACGGTGCAGAAATTGGCTGGCGATTGCTTGGCAGAAGATATTCCCTTCGTAGTTGAGCCCGTGTGTTATAAAGTAGGAAAGGCGGAGGCTGAGCCTCAAAACTTCGCTGGGATAAAGCCGCAACTGGTTATCGAAACAGCAAAGCAAATCACAGCCTTTCCCATTGATGTACTCAAGGCTGAATTTCCTGCTGACCTTAATTATGAAAAGGATGAGGGCCGGTTATTGGGTTTTTGCCACCAACTCAATGAAGCGAGTCAAGTTCCCTGGGTCATTCTTAGCGCTGGCGTGAATTTTGAACTTTTTCATCGGGAGGTCAAGTTGGCTTGCCAGGCAGGAGCCTCAGGCTTTCTAGCTGGACGTGCTTTATGGCAAGAAGCTACCCAGATTAGCTCTCGGCAGGAGAGGCTGGCATTCTTAGAAACCACTGTGGCAAAGAGGCTTAAAAGTCTGACGGAATTAGCCAATGCCTACGGGACTCCTTGGTATTCTAAAGTGCAGGCTACTGAAGTGGATGAAAACTGGCATAAGAACTATTGAGTCCCCTTTTGTAGGTACGTTGGCGATACTGCGCATAAACTTTAGCAGTTTTCACCATGACTTAACATGTCTGGCTATGATGTCTATTGCTTCAAATACCTCTGAAGAGGGAAGAAGATAAGCAGTCCTTATTCGGGCATATTCATGCTTGGGCTCGGGGAAGATCCAAATACCTCCCCTCAAATCTTTAAGATTAGATCGCAGTAGTTTATTCTCAAGGCTGTAATCGAGATTAAGGCCTTGCGATAGGGGTTCATCTCCTACCCATTTAATAGCTATGACCTTGCCCCAGAGGGGCGGGCTCTTCTTTCTAATTAACCTGGTCTTTCTCAGCATTCGTTTCTCCATTATGTTCGTGTTTTTCACCAGACAATCAATAAAATAGTTTGTCCCATATTGACTAGATACACCAATAATATTTATGAAATCCACATTTCTATCCCTCAACTCAATGATCCCCATGGACTTCTCTCCCCAAGAGCGTTTTTGCCCTATCTTCTCCCTGTTGTCTCCGGTTTGCATCATGTACGCCTTTACCCCCATTTTTTGGAGATGGTGGCAAAACTCCTCCTTCTTTTTGGGACCGGTCTTCCTTCTCCCACGAAGGGCTAAAGGTAGCCCAATAGCCGCTAGAGCAGCAATTACAATGCCAGGTATGATATTCCAGTCCATATGATCTAAATCTCCTCTAATTCAAAGGCATAATTTTCAACAGTGAAGGTTAGTCAACAACTTTCTACAGATTTTTGTCATCAGTGTGGGCTTTAGAGCGACACGAGCTTTAGCTAGATACTTTTCCCTGTAAGTAGTTGATAGATTTTGTTATACCGCTGTGTGGTGGCCTTGATTACCTCCGGTGGTAGGATGGGCACTGGGGGCTCTTTGTTCCATCCGGAAGCTAAAAGCCAGTCTCGCACTGGCTGTTTATCAAGGCTGGGCTGTGAGTGTCCTACTTCATACTGACTGACATCCCAGAATCGACTTGAGTCCGGCGTTAGTAGCTCATCTATAATAGCTAGTTCACCATTGATAAGTCCAAACTCAAACTTGGTGTCGGCAATGATAATACCTCTGGTTTTAGCGTAGTCCTGGGCATAGCGGTAGATGAGCAAGCTTTTCTCTTCTAATTCTTTAATTAAGTTAAGATTGCTCGGTTTCAGTTTCTCAGCAAACATTTCTTCCAAATTCCTTATATCCTGACTGGTTAGGGGACGGTCATGTTCTGTCTCACCCTTGGTAGTAGGAGTAAACACGGGTTGGAACAATACTTGACTTTCTTTCATCCCCGGTGGTAAGCGAACATCGCCCACAATGCCGGTTTCCTTGTATTCTGCCCAGGCTGAGCCAGATAGGTAACCTCGAACAACGCACTCTACAGGAATGCGCTCAGCTTTAGCCACAAGCATAGAACGGCCTATAAGGCTTGTTCCGAGCGTAAGCGAGGAATCTTTCTTCCTTTGAGATTGCTTCGGGCTTTCAGCTCTCGCAATGACAGTAGGGGTGCTCGCAATGACATCCTGAAACGCATTCAAACTATCAATTGTCTTGATAAGATGATTGGGCATAATATGGGCTGTCTTCTCAAACCAGAAGGCTGAGAGTTGATTGAGCACTTTTCCTTTGTCAGGGATGCCACAAGGTAGGACGAAATCAAAAGCAGAGATACGGTCAGTGGCCACTACAAGGAGCTTATCTCCAAGGTCATAAACATCTCTTACTTTGCCACGTCGGAATAAACGAAAGGGTAAACTAGTTTCTAATAAAACAGACATATTTAAGCATTACACTGGTAATGTAGTACAATAGATTATACTGGTTAATTATAATGCAAAAAAGTAGCGCTTTACAAAAAAAGAATGGTAGCAGGTGAGTTTGCTGCGATAGGGGCTGCTTTGGCTTGGGCTGTTGGTTTCTTAATTATAAAACCGATAAGCACCAAATTTAGACCCTTATCCATAAATAGCATTATGCTAAGTGTAGCCTGGATAATTCTTGCTGCTATCACGATTCCTTTAGGTAAGCTAAGCGGCTTAAGCTCTATTGGCTGGTATTCCACAGCTTATGTTATTGGTTCTGCAGTTGTTGGTGTGGGCATTGCCGCTATCCTCGAGATAAAATCCATGAGCTTTGCCGATATTTCCCTAGTTTACCCTATAAATTTTAGCTTTTATGTCTTCTCCGCTTCTACCATGGCAGCAATCTTTTTTGACGAGCCACTTAGCCGTTATACCATACTAGGAGCTATTCTTATCATCCTCGGTATTACTCTTTTATCAAGCCCTTCAAAAGTTAAGATGAGTGGGGCATTAAATTCTGATAGGACTAAAGGAATAATCCTTGCTTTAATCTCCGGCTTATGTTGGGGTGGAGCAACAATTCTATCTAAATTAGCACTTTATGTGGTTGACCCTTCGGTGCTTAATGTTCTCCGATTCCCCTTTGTTATTTTACCACTTATAATAATTACTCTAGTTCGAGACGGGGTTTCTGAATATAGAAGATATACTCGTAAGGATGTAATTCAAACAGGAGTTGGAGGTTTTTTAAGTCATACGGTAGGTACAGTGTTGTTCTTCGTAGCTATAAATCTTATCGGAGCTATTAAAACAACCATACTCTCTTCCATCTCACCTCTTTTTGTTGCCCCTCTTTCCGTCATCTTTCTAAAAGAAAAACTAACCAAGCGTGTTATTTTAGGAATTATAGTTTGTACTATCGGAATATCACTTACTATGCTGTGATGCTAGGAAGCGAGAAAGCTACTTTCTTTCCAGAGTTTTGCTTAGTCCCAACCTTTCAAAAATGCTATCCACATATTTCAGGTAGTAATTATAGTCGAATAGAGACACTAGCTCGGATTTAGATAGGTGATTAGGCATAATATGGGCTGTCTTCTGAAACCAGAAGGCTGAGAGTTGATTGAGCACTTTTCCTTTGTCAAGGATGCCACAAGGTAGGACGAAATCAAAAGCAGAGATACGGTCAGTGGCCACTATAAGGAGCTTATCTCCAAGGTCATAAACATCTCTTGCTTTGCCACGTCGGAATAAACGAAAGGGTAAACTAGTTTCTAATAAAACAGACATATTTAAGCATTACACTGGTAACGTAGTACAATAGAATTATACTGATTAATTGTAATGCAAAAAGGTAACGTTTTGTAAAGGAAAAATGATGATAGGTGAACTTGCTGCGATAGGAGCTGCGTTGGCTTGGGCTGTTGCTGGCCTAGTTATAAAACCAATAAGCACCAAATTTAGTTCCTTATCCATAAATAGTATTAAGCTCAGTATAGGCTGGATAATACTCACTGCTATCATGGCTCTTTGGGGTAAGTTAAGTAGCTTAACTTTCGTTAGCTGGCACTCCATAGCTTGTGTTATTAGCTCTGGTATCCTTGGTTTAGCCATTGGCGCTACCCTTCAGATAAAATCTTTAAGTTTAATTGATGTCTCCAAGGTTTATCCCATTGCCTTTAGTTCCTGGTTTCTTTTCACTGCTCTCATAGCATCAATTTTTCTAGGCGAACCAATTACCTACTACACTATACTAGGAGCTATTCTTATTGCCCTTGGCATTACCTTTTTATCAAGCTTTTCAAAAGTGGAAAGAAGAGAAATGCCCAACACCGATAGGATTAAGGGAATAATTTTTGCTTTACTTGCTGGTTTGTGTTGGGCAGGAGGAACAAATTTGGTTAAACTGGGACTTTATGGGGTTGACCCTCTGATGGTTAATGTCATTCGACTGCCTTTTGCTGCTCTGTTAGTTGCCATATTGACTTTAGGTCGAGGAGGGGCTTCCGAATATAGAAGATATAATCATAGAGCTCTAATCCAAGTCGGGATTTCAGGCTTTTTGGGTCAAGCAATAGGTGAAGTATTATTTTTTATAAGCATACAGCTTGCTGGAGCTACTAAGGCAGCTATACTTTCTTCCACCTCACCTCTTTTCATTGCCCCTTTTTCCATCATCTTCCTGAAAGAAAAGCTGACCAAGCGTGTTATCCTGGGGACTATAGCCTGTGCTCTGGGAATATTACTTACTATTATGTGATACTCAGAGACAAAAAGCTCTTTTCTTTTGTTTTGCCTAACCCCAACCTTTCAAAAATGCTATCCACGTATTTCAAGTAGTAATTATAGTCAAATAGAGATTCTAGCTCGGACTTAGATAGGTGAGCCAATACTTGTTTATCTGCCTCCAGCAAACTTAGAAAGCTCTTTTTCTCTTGCCAGGCTTTCATAGCATTGTCCTGCACCAACTTATAAGCTTCCTCTCGTTTTAAGCCTTTGTTTATCAAAGCCAGGAGCACTCTTTGGGAAAAGACTAAACCTTGAGTGAGTTCAAGGTTACGGCGCATATTATCAGGATAAACCTTAAGCTCCCTTATTATCGGGATGAGCAAAGACAATACATAGTCTATTGCCAAGCAAGAATCAGGCAGAATGATGCGTTCTGTAGAAGAATGGCTGATATCACGCTCATGCCATAAGGCAATGTTCTCCATAGAGGTTAACGCATATCCCCTTACTAGCCTGGCAAGTCCGCAAATCCGCTCGCAGAGTTCGGGATTCCTCTTGTGTGGCATTGCTGAGGAACCTGTCTGCCCAGCCTGGAAGGGTTCTTCCACTTCCAGGATTTCAGTTCGCTGCAGGCTTCTGATGTCAGTGGCAATTTTTTCCAGGGAACCAGCCATGATGCCAAAGTGGTCATAAATTGGGCATGTCGATCACGCTGGATTATCTGGCTTGATAT
>DAOUTC010000071.1 GCA_030626915.1 Dehalococcoidia bacterium | reverse complement strand
CTTCTGGAGATAACCAGATGGGCTAGTCTATCGCTGGCTCTTTTAGCTAAGCTTTGAAAATCAACTCTTTCTACCTCTACCTGGTGCTGCATCTCGTCAAAGCGGTCGAAAGGGGCAAGGATAGCCATATCGCTGATATTGCTGACATTAAGCTGTGGCAAATAAGCAGCGGTTTTCAGTCCCTTTTTAACTACCCTTCTGGGAACTTCAAATAAAGTCCCAAAGTCTTTTTGCTTAGCGATAATTTTGTCAGGCTCTTCATTCATCAAGATAAGCTTGGAGCGCTCTATTCTCTTTTGATGTATCGGTCGGACAATAAAGACTAGGTTGAGCAGATGCTCGGATAGAGGCTCCAAGCCTCTGAGCACTGAGATAATAGGAGCTTTCGATTGACCTAATGGCACAAGCTTATTACCTGCCCTGGAGATTGCACCGTGATAGAATCCCTGAAGTCTTTCCCCAGCTTCAGTGTTAAAGACAACCAGATGACCAAGGTCATGCCAATTCCGCCAGTTTTCCTCTTGCTCATGCCACAAAACGAGGATTTCCTCGTCCTCAAAGGTTTTGCCTTCCTCCAATAGCTGGATAGTAATAGGTATGCCAATAGCCTCCCGCAAGGAAATTGTATCAAGCCTTTTCTTGAGATACACCGCAGCACACTTGCCGCTATAGTCCTTCTGAAGCACAACGAGGAAATCCCTGAAAGCAGCTCCTTCGCTAAATGCCCATTCCTTGGTGGATTTCACGATGTAACGGATACCATAATCTTTATTTTTGAATAGAAACTCTCTTATAGCTCTACTATACTCACCTCTGAAAAAATCTCTGGGCAGGACAGCAGCAATTCTGCCATTCTTACGCAAAACAGAAGTAGCTAGGGCGATGAAATAAGCCCAGTAATTCTGCTCACCGAGGCTGGAAAACCTTACACCTTTCATTTCTGGTGTTAGGCGTTCCTTCCTGGTAAAAGGGGGATTCATGATGACAACATGGGCTGGTTCAAGTTTGAAAGCATCACCCTTGGTGCTAAGCTGATCTGCATCGATGCTACTGACATCGCCACCAAAGGCTCGCATCCATTGAGCCAGGGTTCCTACTTCCTCTCCAGGAGCAAGGTGAAGTGAATTGCCTATTCCTATTCGGGTTTTGTTAGTCACCTCCAGAGGAGATTGCATAGTCAAGTTCAAGGCTGCTAAGTGGGCGGCAAACGGCATAATATCCACCCCAGTCAATTCCTCCTCCACAATCTTATGGTGAGACCTAACCTTGCCGATGCTGCTCTTCTTCCGATAGGCAGCAACAAGAAGTGTGCCGCTGCCACAAGCAGGGTCAAGAACTTTATCATCAGCATTCTGGATGGAAAGACCAGCAAGTATCTCAGCAGCTTGAGGCTTAGTATAGAAAGCACCTAATTGTTTCCTGGTATCCTTGGGTAGGAACTCATGGAATATTCTTCCCAAGAGGTCATGTTGGAGATTCTCTGGCTGCAGAGCTTCCATGGCTCTTATGGCGGTGTTAATCTCAGGGGTAGCTGATATCGGCATATTGGAAGCCACATCAACACAGAAAATGGCTCTATAATCTATATCCAGAATCTCTTTGAAATACCTATTTAGTTCCAGGGGAGAGGAAATGCTTTCCAGCTTGTTAAAACTCAGGTACTGAGAGAGGATGTGATGTAATAAGAGCTGATTGATTAAGATATAAGCAGCGAGGTCAGCAACAAGGCCTTTAATTGCCTCCTCGTTGAACTTCTTTGTATCCTCTTCTTGGCAAAGTATTTGGAAAAGAGCTAGAGAGCCTACAGTTTCCTGAATGACAGGGCTATCTATGCCAGCGCTTCGTTTAATCTCTAGAGCCACTCCTTGAACAGATTGGCGTAATGTTTCTACGACTAGGTCTACGGAGGGAGCAAGAGAAGGTTTGCTAAGGCTATATTTGAGGTTTTTGGCTAGCTCAGGCAGGGAAATTTGGGGGTAGTATTGCTTAAGGAAAGGACAGAGTATCATCACCGCTGGGTGAAGAGTAACAGCAATATCCCTAACATCCTCAGGCTTAGTAACTTCTTTTCTTGCCTCTTCAGGATAAATGATGGCTATAATGCCATCCGCGTCCACTTGCTGGCGATATTAATCGGCCTGGACTATGGCTATAGGTAGTTTCTGTAATCCGCCTATTTCAAGCTCGGCAATTATGCGAGAGTGATCTAGGATAAGGAAAAAATCGAACTGTTTCCTGCCGGGAAGAATTCCCTCCCGCGCAATCTTACAGCCTAACAGGCTCTCCAGCAGATTAGCTATTTCCGGACCTAAGGTTGGTTCTGCAATCCTAAAAGCCATCGAACATGTCCAAATCTTAACTCAAATATTTGTCGCTTTTATCAACTCTCCAATAATTCCCCCAAAGTTTTCAACCTTTTAGAATCTTTCAAGTCCTCCAACAATCTTTCAAATTTCCTAGGGTCGAGATTTATCTCTCGATGGAGCTTTCCTGGAGTATTGGGGAGGGAGTATTTTTCTACATTCAGGTCAGCTTCCTTGGCTGCTTTCAGTATCCATTCCTCTAACCTTGGACAAAGAACGAAGAGATGATTTCCATTAGACTCATCGTGAAATACCTTAAGCTCATGTTGGAATAAATCGTTTTCCAGCCTCACTTTTTTCATATAGTGAGGCTGTGCGCTTAAAGGGTCTTCATCCGCCAGCCCTTTACAATTTCTTTGTTTTGCTAACTTCTCGCAGACTCTAGATCTGCCTACTTCATGGACGATTTCCCCTCCCGGAATATTTGTTATAGACCTCACCAAAGCTCGATCTGGTTTGCATTCGACATAGATCATTTCTCTTCCAGGAATCTCTCGACGTTGAAGAAGACATCTATTCCCATCCCTAGTATTTCTTCTATTTCCTTTTCGCTTAAAGGCTTGACCTTCGTCTGGTAATCTTCCAAATAAGTGATGAAAACCGCCACATCCTCCTTGGGAGATTTTTCCAAGATTGGAAGAAGGAAATAGGGATTATGAGTTGAGATGAAGTATTGATTGTTATTCTTGTCCAATGCAATCACCTCAGCGAGGTATTTGGTATAGTAGGGAAAAGCATGCGATTCAGGCTCTTCAAAAGCGAGGAAGGAGCCATTATTGGAATCAATCGCTGTGAGGTAAAAAACTAACCTTTGAAGCGTATCAGAGGTTAAGGAATAGGGAAGGGTAATAAGAATATCCTCATACTGCTTTAAGATTTCGACTCTACTTTCCTGGGGCTTAAAGACTAGCTTTAATCCAAAGGGGCTGAAAATTTGGCTAGCAAGGGATTTTATTTCCTTATGAGTGAGGAGAACTGCCAAAAGGTTTTCTCCAGAAGGTGGCAAGAGGAACCCCATTTCCTTTTTGGGGAAATCCTTTCTTATAGTAAATCTGTAAAACTTAAAGGGAGACGAATAATCGGAGGACAAGGAAGCTGATCCCCTGCCAGTATAGTCGTAGTCGAAACTGAAGATGTGCTTCCCGTTTTCAGTGCATTTGCCTCTAAATGCTTCATCCTCAAATTTAATCTCTAAGATTTTGTCATCAAACTTTATTTCTACATTGTTATCCAAGT
This sequence comes from Dehalococcoidia bacterium, assembly GCA_030626915.1. Classification (GTDB taxonomy): domain Bacteria; phylum Chloroflexota; class Dehalococcoidia; order GIF9; family AB-539-J10; genus JAUWHW01. The sequence goes on along the minus strand of DAOUTC010000071.1, from coordinate 2,649 downwards.
CTTCGTCATAGAAGAGATTGCTCATCATCTCAAAGCGGATAAAAGCATTTAGAGTTGGGCCACCCCTCAACCCGTAACATCCGAAGGAGAAAATTCCCAAGGTTTCTAAAATATTGGACTTTCCGGTATTGGGTTCGCCAATGAAAATGTTGATCCTTTTGCAGTTTAGCTTTAGGTGTTTTATCGATTTAAAGTTTTTGACTTCAAGAGTTTCTATCATTTAAATAAACTCCCAATTAGGCAAATTTTTGAACTGCTTCTCTAGCCCTATTAAACATTGTGTCAACTGGAGCTTTTTTGCTCGTCCATAACTCGAAAGAGGCTGCTCCCTGATATACTAGCATAGCCAGGCCGCCAAGTATATTTGCTCCCGCCTTTTCAGCTAACCGCAGTAAGGGTGTGGGATGAGGATTATATACCAGGTCATAAACCAGGACATCCTGCGGAATCACATTAAAACTCAAAGGCGATTTTCCTTCCTGAGGGCTATGCTTCATTCCCATGGTGGTGCAATTAACTATTAACTGACAGTGAGCAAAAGCTTCAGTAGAATTTAGGGCTTGCCATGCCATAGTAATGACCTCGGTTTCCAGCCCAACCTCGGCCACATGGCTTCTTAAGCTGTCAGCCAATATCTCAGCTCGGATTAGCGTGCGATTGCTAATAATAAGCGAGCTTACTTTCTCCCGCACTAAAGCAAAGCATACTGCCCTGGCAGCCCCACCAGCACCAAGAATCATCACTCGCTTACCTTCAGGTTCAAAATGCCCCTCCTGGCGTAAGCCCTGAAGAAAACCATGAGCATCGGTATTGAAGCCTAAAAGCCTATCATCTCTCTTAACTATGGTATTGACCGCGCCAATCAAACTTGCCATCTCATCAACTTCGTCCAGTAAAGGCAAAACCGTTTCTTTATAGGGGACAGTTACATTAGCCCCCAGGTTTTGAGGCTCCCTCAGCCTCGCTATCGTAGACTCAAGCCTCCCAGGCTTTGTTTCCCAGAGCTCATACCTGATATCAAGCTGGTGATAATCCAGAGCCGCCTGCTGAAAATAAGGGGAAATAGAATGTTTTAAAGGATAACCAATGAGACCAATAAATTTTGCCATTAACCAGTTTCTTCGTTTCGCTCAGAATGACAGGGGGGAGGCTCAGGATGATACCTGTCCAGAAATCCTTGAAGAATAAAGGTAGCTGCTATGGCATCTCTGTGTTGATTCCTTTTGTTTCTCTTGGTGCCAGCTTCAGCCATCAACCGTTCAGCAGCTACAGTGGAGAACCGCTCATCCCATAGCTGTATGTCCACGTCGAGATTGCTTCGCCTGCTCGTAGCTAACAGCTTTTCAACAAAAGCTTTTACTTTATCAGCCTGTGGACCAAGGCTACCATCTAAGGAGCGAGGCAAACCAACCACAATACACTCTATCCCATGCTGCTCAACAAGCTGGATAATATCATCTATAGCTGCGTCTTCGCTTTTGGCAATCACAGTTAAAGGAACAGCCAGAAGCCCTTCAGGGTCACTTATGGCTATCCCTGTCCTTTTATTTCCCACATCTAATCCCAGGCTGCGCATATTAACCTTCACCATGTGTCATTCTGAGCACTTCATCTTCGCTCAGTGTAAACTCCGCGAAGAATCTCATAGACCCTTCACTACCGCTCAGGGTGACAAAATAGACAATCTCAGGAGATTCGGCTAGCAACGATGCTTCTAACCAGGTTCAGAGCTTCATCAAGCTTAGCTGCGTCTCTGCCGCCTGCTTGAGCCATAGTTGCTTTACCTCCTCCCCCACCACCAGTCACCTTAACCACCTGCTTAACAATATCACCAGCATGGACTCCTTTAGCCACTAAGTCAGGAGTAACCATAGTCAGAAAATTAGGCTTGCCACTGCAAATCGTGGCTAAAACCACCACAGCACTTCCCAGTTTGTCCCGCAATATATCGCCTATTTCCCTGAGAATAGGCATAGTCAGGGGTGGCACTTTGGCCGCTAAAACTGTTACATCCTTGACCTGCTCTGTTTGCCCAAGCAAGGATGCCACTATTTTACGTGATAGCTCCCTTTCTAATGAAACGGAACGTTTACGCTCTTTTTCTAGTTCATTAACAAGTGCTTTTACTTTACTGTCAACCTCTTCAAGTGAACTGCCTACTTCCTTAGCCACGCCCTGTAAAGCAGCAAGACGCTTTTCCAACAGTAGTTCAGCAGCTCTCCCGGTCATGGCTTCAATGCGACGCAGACCAGTGCCAATACTGCTTTCACCTGTCATAAGGAAAAAACCAATTTCCCCTGTTGACCCGACATGAGTGCCACCGCAAAGCTCTTTGCTTATGGGAGGCTCGCCAACTTCAACCACGCGAACTTCCTCCCCATATTTCTCCTCAAACAAAGCGATAGCACCTTCAGCAATAGCTTGTTTATAGGGAACGATTTTTGTTTTCACAGGCAAGTTTCGACGTATTTTTTCATTAATCCGTCTTTGAATCTCTGCAAGTTGCTCCTCGGTTATGGCTGCTCGCCAGGAGAAATCAAACCTAAGCCTATCCGGCTCCACTAACGAACCTCTCTGATTTACATAGCTGCCCAAGATTTCCCTTAAAGCAGCCTGAAGAAGGTGGGTGGCAGTATGGTTGCGAGCAAT
>DAOUTC010000137.1 GCA_030626915.1 Dehalococcoidia bacterium | reverse complement strand
CAGCAGCCAGGTCAGCAGGAAACTCTGTCGGGGGTTTAGCGTATTTAGCTGGTATGCCAGGGTCTTTTAATCCTGTTCCAGTAACGATGCACACCACCCTGCTATTGGAGAAGTTTTCCTTTCCTGTCATCTTGATGAGTCCAGCCAGTGAGGCTGCTGAGGCTGGCTCGCCAAAGATGCCTTCCTTAGTTGCTGCTAATCTGTAGGCGTTCATAATTTCATCGTCAGTGACACAATCTATGATGCCGCCTGACTCATCTCGTGCTGCTACTGCCTTCTGCCAGCTAGCAGGGTTGCCAATGCGAATGGCTGTGGCAATAGTCCTGGGTCGCCGGATAACTTTTCCCCGCACTATGGGAGCAGCACCGGCAGCTTGAAAGCCCATCATCTTTGGAGTATGGCTTGCTTTGCCCACACGATTATACTCCACGAATCCTTTCCAGTAAGCGGTGATATTGCCAGCGTTGCCTACGGGAATAAAAAGGTAATCGGGGGCATCACCCAGGTCATCCACAATTTCAAAAGCCGCTGTCTTCTGACCCTCAATGCGATGGGGATTTATTGAGTTGACCAATGTGATGGGATATTTTTCAGTTAAGCTGCGGACTATTTGAAGCGCCTGGTCAAAGTTACCTTTTATGCTCATAATCTGGGCATCATAAACAATAGCCTGGGCCAGTTTTCCCATGGCTATTCTCCCTTGAGGTATGATGACGATGGTTTTGAGTCCAAAGCGGGCTCCATAAGCGGCTGCTGAAGCACTGGTATTACCTGTAGAAGCACAAATAATACTGGAGCTACCACTTTCCACAGCTTTAGCCACTGCCACCACCATACCTCGGTCTTTAAAGGAGCCAGTGGGATTACAGCCCTCAAGCTTGAAATAAAGTTCACCACAACCAAGCTCCTTCTCCAGAGTTTGTGCTCTCACTAAAGGGGTGTCTCCTTCACCCAGTGTAAGCAGAGGTGTATTTGGGGTAACCGGGAGGAAATCAGGATATCTATTTAGAACACCTTGTTTCATCCTTCAACCCTGATGAAGTTGCTGACTTCATTCACCACTGTTAGCTGTTTTATTTCTTCCAGAGCTTTTTGTACTGCCTTCTCTTCGGCTGGGTGAGTCATAATGACCAGCACGGCAGTTTGAGATTTTAAGTCACTCTCTTTCTGAATCACGGAAGAAATGCTCACGGAATTATCGCCTAGAACTTTGGAGATTTGAGCTAAAACACCAGGGCGGTCAAGCACATTCAGCCTGAAGTAATAGCGTATCTTTATATCCGATATAGGCTTAACAGTTAGTTTTTGGTTTAACTGTATTTTGGGGGCATTGCTTATCCTATAACTGATGTTTCTGGCTATTGTTAGCACGTCAGCTATAATGGCGCTGGAAGCTGGCAAGGCTCCGGCTCCTTGTCCATAAAAGACCAACTTGCCGGCCAGGTTGCCTTCTACTTGAACGGCATTATAAACACCATTGACCTTGGCTAATTGGGAATCCTCAGGAATGAAAACAGGATGGACACGCAACTCAATAGCTTCGCCATCTCGCTTGGCAATAGCCAGGAGCTTTATAGCATAGCCGAATTCCTTAGCGTACTTGAAATCTTTAGCTTGAAGACGAGAAATCCCCTCACAGTATATATTTTTGGGATTCACAGCAGTGTGGAAAGCTAAACTGGATAGGATAGCTAGCTTATAAGCAGCATCTATGCCTTCGATATCATTGACGGGATTGGCTTCAGCATAACCTAATTCCTGAGCCTGCCTCAAAGCCAAGGGGAAATCCAATCCCTCTTGTGACATTTGAGTCAGAATATAATTAGTGGTGCCGTTAAGTATGGCATAAATAGCTGAGATGTCATTGGCAGCCAAGTCTTGCTGGAAAGGGGAGATAAGTGGTATGCCGCTACCTACGCTTGCCTCATAGCGAAGGCCTACGTTGTATTTCTGGGCTAAAGATAATAACTCGTATCCATATTTGGCTATTACTTCCTTGTTAGCAGTAACCACATGCTTGCCGGTAGTGATGGCTTGTTTTATATATTCTAAAGCCGGATGCTCACCTCCAATAACCTCAATCACTATATCCACTTCGGGGTTGGTGATAACTTCCTCAGCTCTATCTGTCATTGCGAGCGAAGCGAAGCAATCTAAGCGTTGTTTATTTACATCGCGCACTAACACTTTTTTCAAAACAAGCGGGATGCCTGCTTGCTCAGCTAGTTTGTCAGTCTTGTTGAGCAAAACCCCAGCCACACCACTGCCGACAACCCCCAAACCCAGTAAACCAATGCCAATATCCTTCATTGTCTTAGCGTCTAGCGTGTAATTACTACCTTCTACCCGCTATACGCTACTTACCACCCGCAACCCTGTTTACAGCCCAGGATTTCTTTTCTTCATCGAGATAACTGTTAATGGTACTACTTTCCCATTGTTCTTGAAACCACTCATTGAAACGTTTAGTTTTCAGGTTTTCCCTGACATCCTGGCTAAGTTCATGCTCATCCTTCCCCAAAACCTTAACTATCCAGTAGCCACCAGTGGTCTGAACTGATTTATCTTGAACTGGTTCGCTTAGCTCAGCTAAGGGAAGATTAAAAGCTACTTCATCAAAAGCTTCACTGTTCATATCTCCTAGTTTCAACCAATCTAATTCACCACCATTGTCTTTGCTTTCATGCTGAGAATATTCTTTTGCTAGTGCAGCAAAATCGTCTCCTTCGCCAAGCTTAGTCTTAACTTCCGATGCTTTCTGTTTGCTGCCCAGTAACATAGCTCTGGCTTTTATCCCCTTTTCCTCATCGCTGTCCACTACCTCTATAAGCCAATAGCCGACGCTTTTGCTCGCTGACCCGTCATAAATCTTTGTGAGCTCCTCACTGTCATTGCGAGCCGAAGGCGAAACAATCTCGCTGAAGGCAGCCTCGGCAATGATGGAATTAGGCATTAGCTCTCGAGGTAACCAGCCCAAATCACCTTCAATCATAGGGTAGCAGGAAAACT
>DAOUTC010000105.1 GCA_030626915.1 Dehalococcoidia bacterium | reverse complement strand
CTAACCTACCGATTACAAGTCGGTTGCGCTACCATTGCGCCACTCGGGCAACTTTTAGCTGCTTAGTATAAATAAGCACACACACAGTGTCAACTAAACATGGTTCTTGTGCCAAATTCTTACCACCTTATCACTTTTCTACCCAAATCAGCATAGAGCCAACTCATACTTGACAATTCGACTCTGACTTTTTACAATAAAATAAACTCAAGTTTTACTTCTCACTTGTGGAAAGAGCCACTCTGCTTTTTAATTTTGTTATATCCACAGTAAAACATGGCTAAGTATATCTTTGTTACCGGTGGCGTAATTAGTTCTGTTGGCAAAGGGATTTCAGTAGCTTCTATTGGCAGAATACTGAAAAGCCGCTCTATCTCTGTCTCAGTACAGAAGCTTGACCCCTACCTTAATGTTGACCCAGGGACGATGTCCCCTTACCAACATGGTGAGGTTTTCGTTACCCAGGATGGTGCCGAAACTGATCTGGATTTAGGACACTATGAAAGGTTTATCGGGGTTGATTTAACTCAGGCCTCTAATGTCACCTCAGGCCAGGTATATTCTTCGGTCATCGCTCAAGAGAGAAAAGGGGATTTTTTGGGAGGCACCATCCAGGTAGTTCCCCATGTAACTAACGAGATAAAGAGACGCATCAGACAAGTGGCTGAAATTTCTGCAGCCGATGTAGTCTTAGTCGAGGTTGGTGGCACAGTGGGTGACATTGAAGGACAACCGTTTCTCGAGGCTATAAGACAAATGAGAAAGGATGAGGGCAGGGACAATGTTTTATATATCCATGTTACTTTTTTGCCTTATATTGCTGTCACTGACGAGCTAAAGACCAAGCCAACGCAACACAGTGTCAATGAACTGAGGAGAATTGGCATCCAACCTGACATCATACTGTGCCGCAGTGATAAGGAAATATCCGAGGGGATAAAGGACAAGATATCACTATTTTGTGACGTCAATAAAGAAGCGGTTATCCCACTAGTCACCAGTGAAACTATCTATGAAGTGCCCTTGCTGATGGAGGAATATGGACTGGGAGATTTCATAGTTAACCACCTGGGATTGGAAGCTAAGGAGAGCAATCTAGATAATTGGCATGAGCTAGTGAACAGATTAAAAGCTCCCAAGGAGCCAGTAACCATTGGACTAGTAGGGAAATATGTGGAGCTCCAGGATGCCTACTATTCAGTACGTGAGGCGTTACGCCATGCAGCGCTGACTCACAATCGTGAAGTAAAGATAGAATGGCTCAATTCAGAAGAATTGCAGGATGGCCATTGTGATAAGCTGAGGCAAGTTCAAGGGATAATCATCCCCGGCGGCTTTGGCTACCGGGGAATTGAAGGCATGGTAGAGGTAGCCAAATTCGCTAGAGAAAAAGAGATTCCTTACTTCGGCCTATGCCTAGGGATGCAAGTTATGGTCATTGAATTCGCTCGCCATGCATTCCATAGCCAGGATGCTAACTCCACCGAGTTTGACCGTGACACCCCTTATCCCGTAATTGACCTGCTTCCCGAACAGCGAGGCATTAACCAAAAAGGTGGCACTATGCGCCTGGGAACTTATCCCTGCCATCTGGTGCCTGGGACAAAAGCCGCTCACGCCTACGGCTATGAAGTAACCTATGAGCGTCATCGTCACCGTTTTGAATTTAATAACGCTTTTCGTCAACCATTGGAAAAGGCTGGATTGATAGCCAGTGGATTGTCACCGGATGGGAAGCTGGTAGAAATTGCTGAGCTTAGAAATCACCCCTGGATGCTGGCCTGCCAATTTCACCCTGAATTTAGGTCTCGCCTTGACTGTCCCCACCCATTGTTTGTAGATTTCATGGGGACAGCTAAAGAAACACTCACTGAAGGTGCTCAGACAAGCTTGCCTATAAATTAAAAGGTTAAGGAGGAGCAATGCGCTTATTCTTGGATACTGCCAATATAGACCATATTCGCCACGGGGTAGAATTGGGAGTAATCAGCGGAGTGACCACCAATCCCAGCCTTGTCTCCAGAGAAGGCAAAGTTAACTATCAACAACTGGTTAAGGAAATCTGCTCCATTGTTTTTCCCGGCCCGGTATCCACCGAGGTATTAAGTCAGGATGCGCCAGGAATGATAGCCGAAGCTAGAGAAATAGCTAAATGGGCAGATAATATTGTAGTTAAGATACCAGCCAATCTTGAAGGAGTGAAAGCTACATCTGTGCTAAGCAAGGAAAACATAAAGGTAAACTTCACCTTATGCTTCTCCTTAAACCAGGCTTTGCTGGGAGCAGCAGCGGGAGCTACCTTTATAAGCCCCTTCGTGGGCAGACTTGACGATATTGGTGAGGACGGCATGAAAGTAGTACTTGACATTGCCCAATTTCTGTGCTATTATCAACTATCTACTCAAGTTATAGCCGCTAGCATCAGACATCCTCAACATTGCATTATGGCAGCCAAAGCTGGTGCACATATAGCTACTGTGCCATACAGAGTACTATTACAAATGATACAGCATCCCTTAACCGACATTGGCGTCAAGCGATTCATACAGGATTGGAGAACGGTAATGGGGGAGGAAAAGATTGTACCAACTATGAAAAATAGCACATTGGTGAGGAGCTAAGGAGGTTATCATGATGAGCATAGCTGAACTGGAAAATAAAACTCGTGATGAACTGGAGGCATTAGCTAAGGAACGAGGCATCACTGGCTACTCTGCCTTAAAGAAGTCAGAGCTTGTTACGCATATCCTCAAATCGCAGGCAGAGCAGCAGGGAAATCTGTTCTTGGCTGGCGTACTGGAGACTATGTCTGAGGGCTATGGCTTCCTGCGTCAGGATAGCTTTCTACGCAGCTCTAACGATGTATATGTATCCAATTCTCAGATCCGCCGCTTCAACCTAAGGGATGGCGACTACATTTGCGGGCGAGCCAGACCCCCGAAGGAGGGTGAGAAATATTATGGCTTGCTTCGAGTGGAAAGTATAAACGGAATTGACCCCGAATTAGCCAGACAGCGTCCCAATTTCACTTCGTTAACACCCATTTTCCCCAACAGGCTCATCAATCTGGAAACGACATCAAATGAGTTATGCACACGCTTGGTTAACATGGTGGCACCCATAGGCAGGGGGCAAAGAGGACTCATCGTGTCCCCACCCAAGGCGGGCAAAACTGTACTCCTTAAGAAAATTGCCAACGCCATTACCACAAACTACAATGATATCCATCTCATGGTTTGCCTCATCGGGGAAAGGCCTGAAGAGGTTACCGATATGAAAAGGTCGGTGAAAGCTGAGATTGTAGCCGCTACCTTTGATGAACCAGTGGAAACCCAGACCCGAGTGGCTGAATTGGGCCTGGAGAGGGCTAAAAGATTGGTGGAGACGAGCAAAGACGTGGTTATCCTCCTCGACGGAATCACTCGTCTCACCCGGGCTTATAATCTGGCCATGCCTACTAGCGGACGCACTTTATCTGGTGGACTTGACTCAGCAGCTCTCTATCCTCCCAAGCGCTTCTTTGGCGCTGCTCGCAATACTGATGGGGGTGGCAGCCTAACCATTATTGCCACATGTCTGGTAGACACAGGTAGCCGCATGGATGAGCTTATATATGAGGAGTTTAAAGGGACAGGTAATATGGAGCTTCACCTGGATAGAAAGTTAGCTGAGAAAAGAGTTTTCCCAGCTATAAATATCGTGCCCAGTGGCACCAGAAGGGAAGAGCTCTTGCTAGACGAAAATACTTTAAAACAGGTGTGGTTACTCAGACGTATAGTCAACATGCTAGCTAGTGATTCTCCTACCCCCATTGAGGCAACAGAAAAAGTGCTGGGAAGGCTAGCCAAGACAAGAAACAACGCCGAGTTTCTCGCCACTTTATCCAAAGAGATATAACCTTACCTTTCGCCTTCAATTACGTTTCCATTCACAAATACACTAAAGTAGCACCAATAAGCTGAGTTAACTTAGCTTCACGCTATAATCTAGTTCAGATAGATGGTGGACACCTCAGACAGCCTTTTATGCCATTGTGAGAATAAGGCAGGGATGACCCCCGCCACTACGGTTACATTTCGCGGGGTCGGGGACAAGCCCCGACCAACTTCAATAAAATTCTAATATCTAAGCTCCAAATCCTAAACAAATCCAAATTTCCAAATCCAAATAGCAAAACTCACTTTGTTTTGAATTTTTGTTATTAGTGCTTTGATATTGTTTAGGATTTAGGATTTCGTGCTTAGGATTTAAGGGATTTGAGGTGGGGATAAACCCCGCCACTACGAAGTAGAGTTGCCACGCCTTCGGCTCGTAGCTAACACCCCTTTCGTCATTGCGAGGCACTTCAGTGCCGAAGCAATCTCAAGGAAGGAGGTCAAGTGTCACTGATCATATACT
>DAOUTC010000115.1 GCA_030626915.1 Dehalococcoidia bacterium | reverse complement strand
TTCCTCCCAAGTAATATTGTTTAAGTCAAAGTGGACACCCTGGACTAAGCTATCTGTAGTAGCTAGTTGGATGTAGTTACCGCTCTGCCAAGCAGCAGCGTCATCACCGATACCAACTAGCAGTTGCTGCCAGGAAGTCTGCTGAAGATTTTCGAATTTATTAGTGATGTTATGTATGAGGTTAATTAAACCGAACTCACCCAGCTCAGATAGCTTCATTTTTGACAATTATAGCATTCGTTTTACTTTAGCTTCAACTTTAACAATCTGGCCTATAAATGCTATAGTTTGGTAAGGATGACAATTGTTTTGCAGCAAAAATTCTTGGCGCGATGAGGTTGGAGTATGAGGGCCATCGCTCAATTATTAACCTTGGTGGGGTAGCTCAGCCTGGTGGTGGCGACCCCGGAGCTAGCTATGCTCTTTATAATAGCGATGCTTAAATTGGGTATCATTGTAGTGTCAATTATGGTATAACGGTTACACAAAAGAAATGATGGAATACAAATTGCTTTTGTCATTGGTTCTTGGCATGCTATAATAAAGAAAAATTTATTTCTTGGTGTATAAAGTGCGTAATTATGAGTTAGTAACTGTAGTCAGTCCTGAAGTTGATGAGGAAAAGGTGTCCAAAGTTGTGGACAAAGTGAACCAGTTCATTAGTGACAGAGGGGGTATTGTGGGAGAGACTAAGCAGTGGGGAAGAAGGAAATTAGCTTATCCTATAAAGCGGTTTATGGAGGCTGATTACATTTTGACTCGTTTCGAGCTGGAGCCAAAGTTGCTTAGGGAACTTGAGACAGCTCTTAGGGCTTCGGAGGGGATTTTGCGCCACCTTGTGGTGAGAATAGAGAGGTGAATAAATGGCAAGCTTAAACAAAGTTATCCTCATAGGCAATGTAGGTACTGATCCTGAATTGCGGTATACACCGAACGGTAATCCAGTTACTTCCTTTCGCATGGCTACTAACCGTCGCTACACTACCTCTGCTGGGGAGAGCAGGGAAGAAACAGACTGGTTTAGAATTACCGTTTGGGGCAAGCAAGCCGAACAGTGTAATGAATTTTTATCCAAGGGGCGGCAAGTTTACGTCGAGGGAAGATTGCACGCTCGCAACTGGCAAGGACAGGATGGACAGATGCGTACTAGTCTTGAAGTGACTGCAAACCAAGTACTTTTCCTTGGAAAGCCGGCCCTTGCTTCTCTCCCTGAGGCGGGTGAACTTGAACCTGAAGATATACCCTTTGAACAGAGTGAAGGAGTTGGAAGTTGATTAACCGTAGAGGAGCAACAAAGCCAAGAAATTATATTCCGAGGCGAGTGGTTTGTCCTTTTTGCGTTGGAAGGGTAAACATAGACTATAAGAATGTCTCTGTTTTATCTCAGTATATCTCTGGCCGCGGCAAGATAGGCTCACGACGGAGAACCAAGGCTTGTGCTAAGCACCAACGGAAATTAGCACAAGCTATAAAGAGAGCTCGATTTTTAGCCCTATTACCTTATGTGCCAAACCATATTTGGAAAACAGGTGGTGTAGGCTTACATCGCTCTGTGTCTTAAAGTAGCTGCATATGCCGAAGCGTACTTACCAACCAAAAAAAATTTCCCGCAAGCGTAAATTGGGCTTTCGTGCTAGGCTGGCTACCCGGGGTGGTAGGAGAGTGCTTAAGGCAAGACGCCTTAAGGGGCGGTGGAGGTTAACACCAGTTTAGTTATATCTTTATGAAAGTAGCTCGGACTTTAACTAAAAGAGCACAATATGTTTTGGTTTATCGCAAAGGGAGCACATATATAGACAATTTAATTGTAATGAAAGTATTGCCTAATGGCTTGAATTTAAGTAGGTATGGTTTCTCAGTGACTAAGAAGGTGGGTAAAGCGGTGCAACGCAACCGATTAAAGCGTTTGCTTAGGGAAATAATGAGGTTACAGCTGACGAAGTCGGGATGGGATATTGTCTTTATTGTTCGTCGAGAAGCACTTACTGCTGATTACCATCAGTTAGAAAGGACAATAGCCAAATTATTAGCTCAGGCACAGTTATTACAAGAGAGTAATGAAAGGATTAGCCCTGGAGTTAATTAAATTATATCAGACAACGATGTCAGAGGTTACCCCTCACTCCTGCTGCTTCCAACCTACATGCTCTCACTATGCCTGTGAGGCGATTAAGAGACACGGGTTTATTAAAGGTAGCTGGCTAGTGGTTAAGAGGTTAGCTCGCTGTAATCCATTCTCTAAGGGTGGCTATGACCCTGTGCCTTAGTTTATTATTTTGCTTAGTATATTGAGATGAGGACTAAAATATTAATTTCCCTGGGCATTTTTTGTTTCCTTGCCTTAAGCGCTGGTGGTTGTATCGGGAGGCAAACAAAGCCTGTGGGATCCTCTGGAGTTACATCTTATGATGGAGTTCTCTATTTAGGCTCCATGGATGGCAAAATAATGGCAATAAGTCCCTCAGCGCGAAGTCAAGAACTGGGTTTTCCTTCTTCTAGTGGGGAATGGTCCTTTGCTTTTACTATGCCTTCTAAAGGTATCTGTGGCAGCTCATCTGTGCCAGCCGTCATATATAGCATACCTGCTGTAGCTGATGGCATGGTTTGCATTGGTATTTATAATGGTAAGGTCTTGATGATGAACCCTTTAGCCCGTAGCCAGAAGCTGCCCTTTCCTCAAGTAAGGAGTGGGGAGTGGGTTTACCCCAGGACAGACGACGTAATAAAGCCCATCGTGGGTAGCCCAGTAATAGCTGATGATACCGTCTATGTGTGTGGTTCGGATGGCAGAGTTTACGCTTTGGATATGACCTATGGCGATGAAAGGTGGAAGTCCGACCCGTTGGGTGACAAGTTATGGACCACGCCAGTGGTTGATGGAAATACCATTTATGTGAGCACCTTTGAGGGGTATATTTATGCTTTGTCGACCAAGGATGGTAGTTTATTGCCCTGGATATTTGAGGCAGAAGCAGGATTTGTCTCCTCTCCAGTGCTTTATGATGATACTATATTTGTGGGTTCGTTTGACCGCAGCCTCTATGCTGTGAAAATAGGCGATGATAAGCCATTGTGGAAATTTCCAGCTGGTAATTGGTTTTGGGCAGCTCCCCTAGTTAACAATGGTGTTGTTTATGCTGCTTGTCTCGATGGCAAAGTTTATGCTATCAATGCCGGGACGGGTGACGAATTGTGGCAATTTGATATCGGGGGCAGAATTGTTTCTTCCCCTGTCTTAGCGAATGATTTACTAGTGGTAGCTTGTGAATCGGGTAATGTATATATTGTTAACGCTGAGACAGGTGACGGCAGGCGAGTCAAGAATCCAGATGACTCTCAAAATGCTGACAGACCATCAATTAATGCTCCTATTCAAGGGACTTTCTGTATCCAGAATAATATAGCCTATATTAAGGCTCAAGATAACCATCTTTATGCTGTGGATATTGACCAGGGGAAAGTAAGTCCGGGATTCTCCCTGGCTATTGAATAAGGCCTGTAATTATGCCGAATTTAATTATAATTTTATGGAATTTGATTATTCTTGACCCAATGCTTAATGGATTGGTTGCTTTATCCAGCCTTTTACCCAAAGCAGTGGGGGTTGGCCTGGCTATCATTATCCTTACTATTGTGGTTCGTTTGATACTCACACCTCTTACCATAAGGCAGCTCAATTCTACTAAGGCTTTGCAAGCTATGCAGCCCAAGATTCAAGAGCTGCAAAAGAAATATGCCAGGAATAAGCAGAAACTTCAGCAGGAAATGATGAGAAATTGATGAAGACCAGTGCATAATTACGCTTTCTGGCATGCGCAGCGCCAAAGTCG
>DAOUTC010000081.1 GCA_030626915.1 Dehalococcoidia bacterium | reverse complement strand
TATTTCTCATAGTTCTGCCACCAGTTGGCACTCGAGGGCTCATTGGTTGTTGGTGTGTAGTGCTTGAGATAAGCTTTCAAGTCCACATCTTCGGGGTGAGGAGTCTTAAGATAACCGGGGAGGATATGGTATAGAATACAGTGGTCTGTAGAGCCCTGGACATTTGATTGTCCCCGGGCAGCGTTAATTCCACCACCAGCCATACCAATATTGCCCAGCAGTAACTGCAGTATTGAATAAGAGCGAATCATCTGGACGGCGTTGGTATGCTGGGTAGTGCCCATAGCATAGATGATAGTGCCTGCTTTAGCCGGCTTGCCCATGGCAGCATAAGTCTCACACACCTTGAGGTAAACATCCTTAGGTGTTCCGGTAATGCTGCACACAGTATCAACATCATATCTAGCAAACTGTTTCTTCAAGAGCTGGAAAACACAATTCGGGTCTTTAAGCGAGAGGTCTCTCTTAGAAATACCCTTATCATCCAGCTGGTATACCCAACTTGACCTATCGTAAACCCTCTTACTGGCATCATAGCCAGAGAAGAGCCCATCCAGGTCCGCTGGGCCCTTAAAATTAGGGTTTATGAGCAAGGTAGCATTGGTATATTCTTCAATGTAGGTCATATTGTAATTCTCAGGATTTTTCTCTATATCCTCAATTACACATTTAATCATTCCGCCAATGAATGCCACATCAGTACCCGACCTCATCTTGGCATAGATATCCGCCCTGGAGGAAGTCCTGGTGAAACGAGGGTCAACACTGATAAGCTTGGCACCTTTTTCCATAGCTTTGATTACCCATTTGAAGGCAAGAGGATGATTTTCAGCAGCATTGCTGCCGATTATCATTATGCAATTACTGTTCTTAATGTCTATCCAGTGATTGGTCATCGCCCCCCGTCCAAAGGATGCTATCAGGGCAGCCACAGTAGAAGAATGGCACAGCCTGGCGCAATGCTCAAGGTAAGTTATTCCCAGAGCACGAGCGAACTTGGTGAACAGATATGCATCTTCACTGTTGACCGAAGCGCTGCCATCCCATCCGATAGCTTCGGTATGATTGACGACGCGTCCTTTCTCATCTTTATGAGCCCAGTTCTCATCCCGTGTTTTTTTGATATTCCTGGCGATTTTGTCAATAGCCCAATCCCAGGACACCTCCTCCCAATCAGAGGAATATGGCGCACGATACAACACTTTGTCCAGACGGCGCTCATTATTGGTTACTTGAATAAGAGCTGCGCCCTTGCTGCATAACGCCCCCTGATTAATAGGATGGTCAGGGTCTCCCTCAATATTTGTCGCTTTTCCGTTCTCATCAGAGGCTACGATCACCCCACAGCCCACGCCACAATAACAACAGATGCTGGTTTTTTCGCCAATTCTTTTTCTGAGCGGGATGTCTATAGGAGCCGCTTCAAGAAAGGATTCGGGGCCTAACATCCCCAAAAGGGCAGTTCCAGCAGCGGTTCCTCCGCAAAGTTTCAGGAAGTCCCTCCGGGTTAACTCCATAGCTATCTCTTAGTGCAAAGTCGTATAATATCACCATCGCTGTTCATGTGTCTATACTTTCTCACAATTTTCTTTTTAGGAACTGTTTCACCCTTCATCCCCTTCGGCAGCCAAAACAATCAATACAATGTTGCAAACGACAAGCTTCTATTGGTAAGATTTCAGTTTAAATTTCGATGAATTCCATAGTCTTAGTCAAACAGGTACCCGATATCAAGAATATTCCCAACGATGCCTGGGACAAAGAAAAAGGTACACTGAAGAGAGCCTTGTTAGACAACGTATGCAATGAGCTTGACAAGCAAGCGCTGACATTTGCCCTAACCCTGAGAAAACAACTTGGCGGTGAGGTAGTCAGCTTAACAATGGGACCTCCCTTTGCTGAAGAGGTTTTAACATATACCCTTTCCGTAGGTGCTGACAAAGGTATCCTGCTGACCGATAGAAAGCTGGGAGGTGCAGATACACCAGCCACCTCATATCCACTGGCTCAGGCGATAAGAAAAATCGCCAAAGATATATTCAATGGGAATGACGATTACCTGATTATCACCGGCATGCAGTCAATAGATGGCGATACCGCTCATGTTCCTCCACAAGTCGCTGAAGAACTCAGCATACCACATATCGCATATGCAACGGGGTTTGGCATCGAAAATGGTGATTTGAGGGTGGAAAGGATAACGAGAAGAGGAGCTGAAACTATAACTCCTCAAAGTTTTCCTTGCATGATAACCGTTACTGAATGGACAAAGCCTTTCTACCCTTCTTTCAGCAGAACAAGATGGGCATATTCTCAGGAACTTTATCGGTGGAATGCCCAAGATATAGACGCTGACAGCTCTCGTATCGGACTCGGAGGCTCCAGAACTGATGTGGTACGGGTCTTTTCTCCCAAGGAAGTCAGCAAGAGGAGTTGCATTTTTGAGGAGAATCTAGAAAAGCTAGTAAAGATAGTGAAAGAAGCGTATTACGCTGAACCAGCTTCCAGGGAAGAAACCACCCAGCCAAAATATCAACTCCCCCCGAGCACAAAAGGTAATTACCAGGGGGAAGTCTGGGTATATGCCGAACAAGAAGGTGGGGAAATAAATCCTGCCTCATTTGAAATACTGGGAAAGGCAACCGAGCTAGCAAGTTCCCTGCACGAGAAGACAGCAGCAATTTTGGTGGGCGAGAATGTAAAGCACTTAGCATCAGAATTGATAGCTCACGGCGCTGATAAAGTCTATGTGGTGGAACATAGACTGCTGGACCATTTCCTCCCCATTCCGTGTAAGAAAGCGATCTCGGAGCTAATTGCCAATTACGAGCCTCAGATAATGCTATTTAGTGCCACGCCTTTGGGGAGGGAACTTGCTCCTAGAGTGGCTTACAGCTCGAAATCGGGATTAACTGCTGACTGCACTGAACTGAATATAATAGACCACAAAAGAGGAACCCAAGAGCTTACTGCAGTCATGATGCAAACAAGACCAGCGTTAGGTGGAAATATAATGGCGAGCATAATTACCAAGAATTCACCATTGCAAATGGCTACCGTCAGACCAGGAGTTATGAAAGCTCTGGAGAGTGATAAAAGCAAGAGCGGTGAAGTTATCGAGTTTACTCCTCATTTGACAAAATCGGATCTGGGGACAAGGATAATTTCCTCCGAGCTCTACGAATCCACAGTTGACCTTAAGGACGCCGACATAATCGTTAGCGGTGGCGCAGGATTAAAGAGCAAGGAGAGTTTTGAGAGATATATCCCCCCATTAGCCGAAAACTTCGGCGGATTTCTGAATCAACAAACGATGGTAGGCGCCTCAAGATTAGCGGTAGAATCAGGATTTATAGACCGCAGTCACCAAGTTGGACAAACCGGGCAAACAGTTACCCCTAACCTTTATGTAGCCGTGGGAATTTCAGGAGCCGTGCAGCACATTACCGGAATGCAAAACTCCAAGGTTATACTGGCAATAAATAAGGAATCAAACGCCCGCATTTTCAAAGTCGCCGATTTCGGCATAGTAGGAGACCTGGAAACCATAATCCCTGACCTTATCCAAGCGTTAAACAGGATGTAAGAATAGCCAAAATGGAAGCGACAAACCATTCCTCGTTAAATACGCTTGATGTGCTGTTCGTGGGGGCAGGACCGGCAAGCTTGGCTGGAGCCATAAAGTTAAAACGGTTGCTTAACGAAAATGGAAGGAATGAATCCGTTGTAGTTATCGAAAAAGCAGAAAAGTTGGGGCAACACAATCTGTCTGGCGCTCTCTTTCAAGCCGAAGTCCTCGATGAGCTAATCCCTGATTGGAGAAAGGATGAAAGCCAGTTCATTAAGAAAATGCTGGCAAACGAGGTAAAGAAAGACGAGGTCTTCTTCCTGTTACCAAAGCTTCCCATAAAGATCCCCGATCTCTTCGTTCCTCCCTATATGCGCCATTCTGGTAATTACGTTGTTTCCGTGAGCGAGCTTGTCAACTGGCTGGCTGGTCATGCCAGGTCCCTCGGCGTGGAGATTTACACCAGTTTCGTGGGTGAGGAAGTTATTGTGAAAGACAGCACTGTCACTGGAATAAGGCTGGGCGATAAAGGACTGGATAAGGACAGGAAGCCTCAATCGAATTACATACCCGGGGAGACCCTGAAAACCAAGGTGACTGTCTTTGGAGATGGCTCCCTAGGCGTGTTATCAGAGCAATTGATTCAAAAGCTAAACCTCGCTAGCGACACAAACCCACCCATTTACTCCATTGGAGTTAAGGAAGTTATTAAGTTGCCCAAATATAATAACCTGGAAAGTAACTACGCTGTGTATATGTTAGGGTTCCCCAATAAGGCAAGCACTTTCGGTGGAGCCACGATATACAGTATGGGGAAAGACTTGGCAGCGCTGGCTATTTACATCTCGCTGGATTGGCGACATTGTGACCTTGACCCGCAACGGGAACTTCAATTGCTGAAATCTCACTGGTTCGTTAAAAGGCTGCTCTACGGTGGGGAAGTAGTTGCCTACGGGGCAAAGACGCTACCCGAAGGTGGTTATTACTCAATGCCCGAACTTGTCGCAAATGGTGCACTCATAATAGGAGATGCAGCTAACCTATTGAGCACCAGGAAGCTTAAAGGACTTCACTATGGCATCAAGTCAGGCATACTGGCAGCTAATGTCGTTTTTGAAGCTATCGAAAAACAAGATTTTTCAGCACGCACCCTGGGCAAATATAAAAGCCTACTGGAGGGTAGCTTTGTGGGCAAGGAGCTATGTGAGGCAAGGAATTACCGGCAGATTTTCTCCAAAGCCGGTAGAGCTGGAATCTACCTGGGCATGTCATTTTCACTGTTACATAAATTCATCCCGGGCAGGTTGACCACTGAACCTGACTATAAACATTTGACTAAAGCAAAGCTAAACAGGCAATATGAAGGTGGAATTGATAAGCTTACCGCTGTTAGCCTTTCAGGCACCCACCACAGAGAAGACGCACCATCACATATCACCCTGCTAAATCCCCAACTATGCACGTCTTGCAGAGAGGAATATCAATGCCATCCCTGTGAATTCTTTTGTCCCTGTCAAGTATACCGGTTTGACGAAGGAAAAATGCTCCTGAGTCCATCAAACTGCAGTCACTGCCAGACTTGCCGGGTAAAATGCCCCCACCAGAACATACAATGGAGAATCCCTGAAGGCGGAGATGGACCGAAATATAAAATGATGTAGGTGAAGATTCACGCACCATATGGGCCATAATTAAGGGAGCTTCTTAAATTTTGCTGGGTTTTTGCAGTTTCCGTTTGACTTGAAAGAGGCTTTTTGAGCCAAATACTAACAATAGACGAGGGCTGTATTTTGAACTATGTCGAAATCGCAAACAAACTTTTTTTCATCCTGGGTGAAAACGATGGACGGTATCCTTTCTCCAACTCGCTGTTTATCGATGACGAGATCAAGGTCCTGATTGACACAGGCATAGGGCCTAAGTTAGCTGCAGAGCTAGCGAAAGAGAAGAAGATAGACCTGGTTTTGATTTCGCATGGTCACGAGGATCACATTGCCTACAATTA
>DAOUTC010000132.1 GCA_030626915.1 Dehalococcoidia bacterium | reverse complement strand
AGCTTCCTTTTCCAGGGGAGCAATGCTCATTATTTCCTGCCAGTTTTCCCAATCCCGGTTAGGGATAAGGAGAGCGATGGGGCTGCCTATTGTTAATCCGTAGCGGACGCCTGAGATGATTTCTACCCTATCTTTCTCTATTTCCATACGGGGACCGCGTCCATAGCCTGCTTGACGACGCTGGAGTTCTTTGTTGATGTATTCCGCTTCCAGGGGGAGGTCGGCTACCATCCCCTCAACTATGGTCACCAATCCCCTTCCGTGGGATTCTCCAGCAGTAGTAAAACGAAATTGTCCCATCAGCTCCTTTCACTCCCCTGTCATTCTGAGGGAGCGAAGCGACCAAAGAATCTCCTCTTCACTCCACTCAAGGCTTCGGCTCATCAGGATAGGCTCCGCCAAGCGGCCATAAGAGATTCTTCGCCCACCGAGCTCAAAATGACAAAAAACCGAAGTTGCCAAACAATCTATTCCCATCAGCTTTGATACAGATATTGAGGTTCAGGATAAGTGCGGCTTAAGGTCTGTAGCAGCACTATGTCTTGCCCACTCAATCCCGATAACCTCATCTGGATAGCATAAACTAAGCTATCCAGGTTAATGCCGAGAAGTGATTCTAACAAGGACTTAGCAGGTTTATAATACTCCACTGTTGGAGCTGTAACGCCAGCTAACTCTGCCGCCAAATCTATAGCTGTATCTAGCCCGCCCAATTCATCAACCAGCCCTAACTCCTTGGCCTCAGCGCCGGTATAAAGCTGCCCGGTAGCTAAACTTCTGACCTGCTCTTTGCTCAGTCCCCTACCTTCAGCCACTGTCTCCACAAATTGCTCATAATAGTTATCCACCATCTGCTGCATAATTTCCTTTTCCTCGGGCGTTAGCTCTCTTAATCCCGAATACATATCCTTATATTTTCCACCTTTGAAAATTTGTATCTCAATTCCCAACTTATCATAAAGTCCTTTAACATTGGGTATCTGGGAGATAACCCCTATGCTTCCTGTCAACGTGCCTGGAAGGGCCACGATTCTATCCGCTTTGGCTGAAATATAATAGCCGCCAGAAGCAGCCGTATTTCCCATACTGACCACAACCGGTTTTGTTTGCTTAACTTTTTCTATCTCCACTAAAATTTCCTGGCAAGGTGCCACTACCCCTCCAGGGCTCTCTATGCGAAGAACAATTGCCTTTACTGTAATATCTTTCTCTGCTCTGTTCAGTTGTTCCCTCACCAAACCAGGAGTGATAGCTGAGCCATAAAATAAAGAACTACCTCCTGCTGTAATAGTTCCGCTGAGAGGAATCACTGCTATTTTATCCCCTGCTGGCATGCAGCTAGTTGGAATCAGCACTGCGACCAGCAATAACATAGCCAGAACAACAATTGTTACTTTTTTCCTTCTCATCTTTCTCCTCCTATTAACCTTTCTTTTGCCTTATTAAACATTATGTCAATGAAGGCAACTGCGGGATTTCTTTTGGGCGCTCTAATTTGGATATCCAGCAGCATTACTGATTCCCATATTTTCTACCAGCTTACGGTATTTTCCCCCCAGCAATCCCTCCCCAATAATATAAGCACCGCAAGCAGCTTCTTTAGCAATCCTGGATAGTTTCTTAACCTTTATAACATTCCCATACTTTTTAAGTCTATCTCTGAGTCCTTGGTGTATAAATTCATATTGTATTAATCTGCCGGATAGGATTATCTCCCTGGGGTAAGGCACAGAAACAAGCATTGAAGCTACATCCTTTTCCACAGTTTCTCCTAAAAGGGTCATCGCTTCTTTATAGTTCTTTAGGTCCTCTGGCTCGATATCTTTACCCACAAAATCCCTTAAGCCACGTCTAAACACGATGTCTTGCGTCAATGGCGGCTTTAATCTAATAGCAATTTCGGCGTCCAGGCCCCCTGAAGCAATGAAACCCAATGCACCATTTGTACCTCCTATCCCGTCGACTATCTTCCCAAATTCAACACCAATCACTGCGGTGAATCCATAACCCATTTCTACATAGATAAAGGAGGTTTCATTAAAGAAAATGCTCAACCTTTCAGATTGACCCTTTATCCCCAATGCTACACAGCACACCTTGTCCGCTGTTCCCATATCGAATTTATTCCACTTTCTGTAAACAGGAACGGTTCTGAGATGAACGACACCAGGTGTAAAGCAAACAGGCATCTCTCTTTTCTTCATTTCCAAAAGCACATTTTTTATTCCTTCATTTACCGCTGCATTTGTATCCAGGGGAATCATCCTTCCTATATCAGCGTTTGTGATATCCTTTATACTTTTTAAGGGTATCCCATAGCCCGATGGTCCGATAATAATATCTAACGGCATTGACTCCTCAAGTCTTTCGATGAGAATGTAAGGCTCTTTAAAAACATTCTCTGATTCCATCGATTCATCTACAACAATTTCTCTATTATCCTCCATTCCAAAAAGGTCAAAGCTATAGGTCCCGGGGTCTATTCCCACTGCTCTCATCTTTTTCTCCTCAATGGACAGGAAGGATCTGATTTAAACCAGTTTTTTGTTAGATTAAATGTCCTTGACCTACAACCTCCACATTCATCCAGATATTTACAGTTTCTACATGGACCCTGTCTTGTCGAAAAATCCTCTATTTTCTTAATTAACTCCGAGTCTTGCATATCTTCCCAGATTTCATTTAAAGTTTTTTCTCCCACATTGCCGCAAACCAGGGGTGCGAATGTACAGGGCTTTATATCACCGTTTGTCTCAATGAATATATAACTGCCAAAAATACAACGAGAAACATCCGGAACTACAATGCCATTTTCGGAATTTACTGAATAATCAATGTTGTATTCCTTTAAGAATGGCTTAAAGAAAGGCTCATCAAGATATACGTCCATTTTATATTCTTTTTGATGTTTAACAACGGAAAGAGAAATCTTGTCATATTCCTCTCCACTTAAAGCGTATTTTCTATAGTCTTTGCAGGGCTTTAATCCCAGAAATATAATCTTTTTATATCCTATTTCCTTTGCAAACTCAAATATTTTGTCAATTTGATTGTAATTATGCTTTCCTATAGTTACGGGACAGGCGTCGAGAATTTTATATTCATTCGCCATCTCCACTGACCTTTTCAATTTTT
>DAOUTC010000026.1 GCA_030626915.1 Dehalococcoidia bacterium | reverse complement strand
CACCATTTTCTTGAGCTATAAGTGTCGCTGCCGCACCAGCACCACCAGCACCAATTACCAATACATCCACATCATAGTCAATCTTATCCAAGTCAATTTTATCAGGGTCAATGCGGCTGTTTCCCTCCAATAAATCAGCTAGCTCATTGGGCGTGCGATCGCCTTTGTTCGGCCCTACTAACAACTCACGCATACCGACTTCAACAAAATCAGGATGAAACTCCTTTAATACAGGCATCCTCTCACCAACAGGAATCCGAGGAAGCTCCTCCCCTAACCGTCTCTCTCTGGTAGCTTCTACTTTTCTGATGCTTTCTTCCATATAAGCAGGATATGGCATATTGACTAACCTCCCTTACAATAGTTATCTACTCCTTTAGAATTTTGCGCTCATCAAAACGACGCCTTAGCTCCTCTATACCCATTTTTTCCATTTCTTCCAGCTCGGGATCGAATTTACCTGCTTCTATTTCAGCTATTCTTTCATCCAGGTGCTTGGACTTTGGTGTCACATAACGACCATATAAGCGCCGACATAACAAAGATATATTATAGGGCACAAGTCCCTGTGGACACCTAGCGGCACACAGACCGCACATGATGCAATCAAAGGACTTGGCCGTCACCTCTTTGAGGTCACCCCTTAAGGCATCAGACATAAACCACAGCACCTCAAGGTTCTGAGGACAACTTTTAGTGCAATTGTTACAACCAAAACAGGTGAGTAATTCAGGGTAGATTTTCAATATCTGCTCACCTGTAGGTTCCATCTTTTCCAAATCATAGCTAGGCTTGCTAGCAGGAAAAAATGGGATCTGCGTTAAGTACATGCCCTGCTCCACAAGCTTCTGACAGGCAAGGGCATACCTTAACATAGGGTCGTTTTTAAAGTTGTACACCGTGCCACAGGCACCACAAAACGCAGCCCGACAGCCACAACCTCGAATCAGCCTATAACCACAATACTCCATCGCCGTCATAATGGTAAGCCCTCCGGGAACCTGATAGTGTTTCCCCATAATGTAGATATCGAGCATCCTGACCTTTTGCGCCACTTTAGTCTCTTGAGCCAACTTTACCTCCACTTAAAGAATTGCCTCTTCGTGGCGATCACACCAACACATCAAGCAAACTGCCACTGGTAGGCTAGCAATGTGACAAGGAAAAGCCTCGACATGAACCGCTAGAGCGGTGATCCTGCCACCATAGCCCATGGCTCCAATACCTAAGTTGTTAACTCGCTCTAATATTTCCTGCTCTAATTCGGCAACTTCAGGGTCTGGATTTGGCTCACCCACTTTGCGCAGCAATGCTTTTTTAGCTAACATCATGGTCTTCTCCGTTGTCCCCCCTATACCTACACCAACGATAACCGGGGGGCAAGGATTACTACCAGATTCGTCAACAAGATTTACCACATAATCTATGATTCCCTGACGACCCTTCGCTGGGGTTAGCACTGTCAGGCGAGTCATATTCTCAGAACCGCCTCCTTTAGGCATCACAATAATCTTGAGCTTGTCGCCAGGGACTATGTCTGTATAGATGTCAGCTGGTGTGTTATCCCTGGTATTTACTCTGGCAGAAAAGGGCTGGCGTACCACAGATTTGCGCAAATAGCCGTTGGTGTACCCCAAACGTACTCCTTCATTCACTGCAGTATAGAGGTCACCACCAGTTATATGAACTTCCTGACCCAGCTGCAACCAAACTATGGAAAACCCAGTATCCTGGCATAGAGGAATCTGCTCCTTACCAGCTATCTCGGCATTTTTCAGCATTCTATCGAATACATCGCGGCAGATGGGGGACTCTTCCTCTTCCCTGGCTTTCTTAAGGGCAACCAGCACATCCTCGGAAAGATAGTAGCAAGAATGCTCAAACAGGTGAGCTACGGTTTCAGCAACATCACTAACTTTAACTTCCCTCATAATCTCGTTGTCACCTCCTTAACCTTATTTTTTCAGCTCTACGTTATTGCCGGGGCAATACAACCCGCCTTTACTAACGCATCAGCTTGTTCCTTGGCACCCTTTATCATAGGTTCAACTTTCTGGCGAAGCTCCTCACGACTAATAGTTATTGAGGCAATACCTTCTTTCTGAGCTTCCATCCCTACATCTACTGCCTCGCGAATATAAGCTTCTTGCTCATCCATTCTGGGACAGATGTCATCTTCGCCTATGCCACGCTCCTCAGCAAACTTTGCTAGCGACTCAGCGGCAACAATACACATCTGATCAGTGATGGTTTTGGCTCCTACATCGAGAACGCCACGGAAGATAGCTGGGAAGACTATGGAATTGTTTACTTGATTGGGGAAATCCGACCTGCCGGTACCGACGATTCTAGCCCCTGCCTCTTTGCATTCGTAGGGCCAGATTTCAGGGATAGGATTAGCGCAGACAAAACATATAGCCTCCTTTGCCATTAACTTGATCTGCTCAGGTGTAATAATCCCTGGGCCCGACGCGGCGTAAGAAATAAGTAAATCAGCACCTTTGAGTGCCTCAGTTAAATCACCAGTTTTTCCCTCGGGATTGGTAATTTGGCAGAAGCGCCATTTCTCGGCGTACTCCTCTTTCTTTGCCTCCAAATCTTTCCTTCCTTTGTGAAGTATGCCTTTACTGTCAACCATTATGCTATTTTCAGGTTTCCCTCCGTAAGCCCAGAGAAGTCTAGAGCAACCAGTATTAGCTGCCCCTGTCCCTAGAAAAACAATCTTACAATCCTCTATTTTTTTGCCTACGATTTTCAAAGCATTTATTAAACCAGCTAGCATTGCTGTTGCTGTTCCTTGCACATCATCATGCCATACGGGAATTCCTGCTTCCTTCCTGCATCGCTCGAGTATGCCAAAGCATTTAGGGTAGGAAATATCTTCCAGGTTGATGCCAGCAAATGAGGGCTCAATCCACTTAACTGTCTGGACAATTTCATCAGGATTCTTGGTACCAAGACAAATAGACACTACATCCACGCCACCAAGGTATTTAAACAACATGGCTTTGCCCTCCATCACAGGGTAACCTGCTTTAGGGCCAATGTCTCCTAAGCCAAGGACTCGAGTGCAATCAGAAACTATAGCTATAGTATTCCACCTATTAGTGAACTCGCCAACCTTTGACTCATCTTTCTGAATTGCTCTACAAGGCTCAGCAACGCCGGGGGTATAGTAGATGGCAAAATCATTAAGGTCACGTACCTGGCATTTGAGCATTGTTTGCATCTTACCGCGATAATCGGCATGCAACTTCATGGCATCCTGTATTGGTTTTTTTGCTTTGGCTAAAAGCTCCTCCTTAGTTACTTTTTGTGACATAACACACCTCCTTTTATTTTTTAGATTCCCACTCAAAGCATTGCTGCGATTATGGCTGCCTTGGGCGAGTGCTTATTATAACAACCCAATTTACTATTTGTAAACGCCCCGAGCATAAGCCTTTGATAGTTTGGCTTAAGATGATAAGATGGTAAGCGATTTGAGGTTGCAGCTAATTGCCATAGACGGCCCGGTAGCGGTAGGCAAGAGTAGTGTTGGCCAATTGCTGGCTGGAAAATTGGGCTTCTCTTTTTTCGATACCGGTCTTATGTATCGCGCCTTCACCTGGAAGGTTCTCAAGCTAGGCATCTCCCCTGAGAATGAGAAAGAGCTTTCTCAGCTAGCTAACGTAACTAGATTTGATTTCATTCCACGTCAAGAAGGATATCTCTTCCCTTCCATTGACGGTGAAGATGTTTCCTCCCGGCTACTTTGCCCTGAGATAGAAGAAAAGGTCTCCCTGGTATCAAAGGTAGCTGGTGTGCGCCAGGTAATGGTATCCGAGCAGCGGAGGTTAGCCCAGCGAGGGAAGGTTATAATGGCAGGCAGGGATATTGGAACGGTGGTTTTACCCTGGGCTGAACTAAAAATCTTCCTGGTTGCTTCTGTCAAAGAGAGAGCTAATCGCCGTTATAAGGAATTACTGGAGCGAGGAGAGGAGGTAGATTACAATGTCATACTCGCTGGCCTAAAGAAGCGCGATGAGAATGATAGGCATAGGTCTATCTCACCACTTAAGCCTGCTGCCGATGCCTTAATTATTGACACTGAGAAACTTAGCTTAGAGCAGGTTGTTGATAAAATTTACGCCTTGGTGGTAAATCGGTGACCCTATCTCAAAGGATTGTCTTAGCCGTACTCAGACCTCTCTGCAGGATTTTTCTCTCCTGGAAAGTTAAAGGGAGGGAGAATGTGCCCTTAAATGGTCCCTTCATCATAGGAGCCAATCATGTTCACCTTGTTGACCCCATATTGCTACAACTTAGCTTTCCCAGGTGGATTAATTTTATGGCTAAAAGGGAGCTTTTTCGTTACCCTTTCTTAAGAGTTGTCATCCGCTGGACACAAGCTGTTTCAATACATCGTCAGGGGACAATTAAGGATAAGAAGGAGACAGTTAAGCAAGCTAAGGATATACTAAGTAGGGGACTAGTTTTAGGTATGTTCCCTGAAGGAACGAGGAATCGTAACGGGAAGCTTTTACCTGGCAAACCAGGCTCTGCTGTGATTGCTTTGCAAGCGGGTGTTCCCGTGCTTCCCGTTGGCATTATTGGCACGGAGAAACTTAAAGGTGTAAGTTGGCTGTGGAAACGCCCCAGCATAGTCATCAACTTTGGCCAGCCTTTTAAGCCTCCTTCAGTTGAAGGCAGGTTAACCAGAACGCAAACTAAATTGTTAACCGACTTGATAATGAGTAAAATCGCTGCTCTTCTACCACCGGAGAATCGAGGAGTCTATGGAGATTGAGAAGGCTGGTGAACTTGACTTGTGTTTTGGTGTGAAGAGAGCCATCGACCTGTTAAAAGGGGCAGCCAGTAAATATGGCGAGATAGAAACCCTGGGGCCAGTAGCACACAATCGACAGTTGGTGCAAGAATTGGCTAAAGTAGGCATAAAGCGAGTGGATGAATTAGGGCAAGTCCAGGGCAAGATATTGGCTATAACTACTCATGGAGTAAGTCCTATGGTGCTATCTGAAATTGAAGCTCGCCATATCCACATCATCGATACCACTTGCCCCATAGTTCGTAGAGCGCAAAATGCCGCTAAGAAGTTAGCTGAAGCAGGCTTTGATGTTATTGTTTTCGGACAGGGAGAACACGCTGAGGTTAAAGGATTGCTGGGTTGGGCAAAGGGTAAAGGTATAGCTGCGCTGGATGTAAAACAAATTGGCACATCCTCTTTGTCAGCTGCGTGGAAGCGAAGCAATCTTTATCGCCTGGGCATTATCTCCCAAACCACCCAAGGCCAACCTGCTTTTGTTGAATTTATTACCCAACTCATGGCTGCTCTTCCTCCCAAAGTTGAGGAGTTGCGCATTATCAATACTTTGTGCCAGAGAACACAAAGACGTCGAGAAGCTGCTATAAAATTAGCCAGGAAGACCCAACTTATGATAGTAGTAGGTGGACACAATAGCGCCAATGCCAAGCATCTTATTGAAGCATGTTCACCTATAGTGGAGGCCCATCTAGTGGAAGGAGCAAGTGAGGTAGAAGACTCCTGGCTTATAGGTAAACACTACATTGGTATCACTGCTGGAATGTCCACTCCGAATGAAGCTATAGAAGAGGTAGTGACTAAACTGAAGTCCTTGGCGTGACTTCTGTTATTACAAAGTGCTGAAGCAATCTCAGGAGTGGAGGCAGCAAATCAATCTAGCCAAGTTGACCGCTCAGCTTCCTACCACCAATAAGGTGGAAGTGAAGATGCGGTATTACTTGTCCTCCTTCGGGGCCACAATTCACTGCCAGGCGATAGCCACTTTCCGCTATCCCTTCCTTCTGAGCTAACTTTGTGGCTAAGATTATCAAGCGTCCTATAAGTCCTTGTTGTTGCTCAGTAAGCTCTGCCAAAGATGCAATATGGGGCTTGGGTATGATGATTACATGCTTAGGCGCTTGAGGGTTGACATCCCTGAAAGCTAGGAATTCCTCATCTCGATAAACAATATCACTGGGTATATCGCCAGCAACAATGCGGCAAAAAAGACATTTCACAGCCATGCTTAATCCTCACCGACAATATTATTGCCAGCGAAAGCGAAGCAACCTCATTTATTCTAGGATAGGAGAATTGAGGGGCAGGTTGTCGTTCTGTTAACGCCCGGAATGGGATGAATCTTCTCTGTAACCAGATTGCCGATGCCTTCAAGATCCTCAGCCTCGACTGTGGCAATGATGTCGTAAGGTCCGATTACAGCATCAGCCGATTTTACCCCCTCTACTTTGCCAAGAGCGCTAACCACATCCTTAGTTTTCCCCACTTCACTCATGATGAGTACAAAAGCCTTGAGTGCCATGTTCCCACCTCCTCCTTAAATTTTACCCCAATGTGTCTTTTAGTGCAACTTGAAAATTCTTCTATTTTGTTTGCCTTAAATTATATGCTTTAACTATAATGGTAGAAATCTATAGGGGTAAACCATGCCACGCTATTTTATTTGGACCATTGGCTGCCAAATGAATAAGGCAGAATCAGCACGGATAGCCAGTTACCTAGATTCTATTGGCTATCAAGTTGCTGCTGCACCAAAGGAAGCTGACTTAGTGGTGCTGAATACTTGCGTGGTAAGGCAGAGCGCGGAGAACAGGGTTTTGGGCACTCTGGGTTTATTGAAGGGGCTAAAAAGAGAGCGCCCAAATCTCTCTATATTGGTTACCGGCTGTTTTGTTGATTCCAACATCGAAGGATTGAAGAGACGATTTCCCCAGGTTGATTTTTTCTTTAAGCCAGGAGCTTACTCCCAGTTAACTAGCTGGACTCAAAAGCAGGGCATTTCTACCACCGAGCAAGGATTGCTACGCTGTGCTCACAACGACACAGGGAAACTTTCTTCGCCGTGCGCCTTCATTCCCATTATCCAGGGCTGCAATAGGTTCTGCTCTTATTGTATTGTTCCATATAGAAGAGGCAGGGAGATAAGTCGCCCTTTGGAAGAAGTAGTTTGTGAAGTCAAGGAGCTAGTAAAGCGGGGGGTAAAGGAAGTAACTTTGCTGGGGCAGAACGTTGATTCCTATGGACACGATTTACCCGGTAATCCCGATCTAGCTGACTTGCTAACCGAATTAAACGGTATTGACGACCTGGCTAGAATTCGCTTTTTGACTAACCATCCTAAAGATATAAGCCAAAAACTCATCGAAGCTATAGCGTCCCTGAACAAAGTTTGTGAGCACCTGGAGCTGCCTGTTCAGTCAGGTGATGATGATATATTGAAGGCTATGAGGCGCGGATATTCTGTAGAACAATATTGTGAGCTTCTTCGTGCCATTCGGCATCATATTCCTCCGGTATCTTTGAGCACAGATATCATCGTTGGCTTTCCTGGAGAAACAGAAGACCAATTTGAGCATACCTTTTCTCTGCTCAAAGAAATGAGGTTTGATGTAGTTCATGTAGCTGCTTATTCTCCCCGCTCTGGCACCATCGCCTGGCGAAAGTATGAGGATAATGTTACCCCGGAGGTTAAAAAGAAAAGGCTTAGCAGAGTTGAACAAGTCCAAGCGGGTATAGCTGCTGAGATAAACTCTACCTATCAGGGCAAGATAGTGGAGGTATTGGTAGAAAGCAAGAAGAAAGGAAAGTGGTATGGACGCACCAGAAGTGATAAACTAGTTTTTTTCGCAGACAATAATGATTGTTCAGGGCAACTAATGAAAATCAGGATTGAAAAAACCAGCCCTTGGTCACTGCAGGGCAAGGTTGAATATAACAGCTAATTAAAAAGGAGGAACGCAATGGAACAAATTCAAGCCCTAGCTCCAATGATTATGTTTTTGGTATTAATCTTCGCCATGATGTATTTCCTTATGATTAGACCACAACGGAGAAGACAGAAGGAACACGAAGAGATGGAGAAGGAACTTAGGAAGGGAGACAAAGTAATTACCGCGGGTGGAATCTACGGACAAATTGAGAGCCTCGGCGAGAATACTGTGGTTTTGAAGACAGAATCAGGAGCAACAATAAGGGTAGCTAGAGGCAGCATAGGTGGTAAACAAGTCAAACAGATAAGATAGCGAGATAATATACTAACCTAAAACCTTTGTGAATAAGCCGCTTAAGTGTAAGTGGATAATCTCAAACAAGCTAAAGAGGAAACTTAACGCTATTATTATAGCTATAATTATTAGCGCTCTAAGGTGCAGGATATTCTCGGCTGAAATCCAGGGCATTGCTTTTTGTCGAGGCTAACGAAGCTTTGTAGAAAGCTTTGATAAGGTGAAATAATCCACCTGAGCACAACAAAGAAATCTTATCCCCGTAAATTTACTAAGCTTTGCTTGGACAAGGAGCTGTAATTATAATAAAGTGTTGTTAAAGGGGGTTCAAATATTTGAGGGGGTTAACACGGTGAAAAGAGGTTTTTGGAAGTGGTTAGGGTGGTTTATTTTTTTATTAGTATTAGACCTTGTTATTCCTTGGACTGTGCTTTCGAGTATGTCAAAGACTACCGGCGCTCTTCTATTCTGGCCAATATGGGCCTTGATAGCTATCATCAGCTGCTTCATACTTTTCCTTAAGTGGAAAGAGGTGGATTAACCAACATGACTTTTTGGGTATGGTTTAGTGTTTGTATCTATATAGCTCTAGGAATGGCTATAGCGGTCACAGCAAGGCGGCAGTTGGGAGCTGGGATGAATGAATTTTTCCTGGGGAACCGACGGGTTGGCGGCTTTGTTTCAGCAATGACCTATGCTGCCACCACCTATAGCGCCTTTATGATGATTGGCCTAGCTGGACTAACTTATGAAAGCGGGGTTGGAGCTTTGGGTTTTGAACTTACTTACCTCTGCGGGCTTTTTTTGGTAGCCTTCTTTGGCCCCCGATTCTGGTTGGTAGGACGCAAGTTCAATTATCTCACCCACGCTGAGCTTCTCGCCGACCGCTATCAGAGTAGAACAGTGGGTGTTACCGCATGTGCATTGTGTCTTATTTTTCTTATTCCATATACGGCGATTCAGATAATGGGCATTGGTTATTTAGTAGCCGGACTTTCTAAAGGAGCAATCCCATTAATCGTTGGGATGATAATTGCCATCATATTAGCTATTGCCTGGTCAAATATCGCCGGTCTGCGTTCCGTTGCCTGGACTGATGCCTTCCAAGCCCTGATTATGGTCTGCACCTCACTTGCTGTACTCCTTGTTGTCGTCCGAGCTGGATTTGGTGGATTTGGGAATTTCTTTGCCAGAATGAATTCAGATATCCCTGACTTACTCACCGTGCCTACAGGAAAGGGGTTATGGAATGTCAACATGTTTATTGGGCTTGCCTTACCCTGGTTTTTTTTCTGCCTTTCTAATCCTCAGGTAACTCAGAGGCTTTTTATTCCCAAATCGGTCACAGCTTTTAAGCAGATGATAGGAGGATTTCTTGTTTTTGGGTTTATTTACACCTTGATATCTGTATTATGGGGATTTGCTGCCAGGTTACTGATTCCAGGCTTGGAGAAAGCTGATATGGCTACCCCAACACTTCTGGCTATGCCTATTGTTCCCACAGCTTTAGCCCTGATTGTCATGATTGGCATTATGGCAGCGGCTGTTTCGACCATCGATTCCATTCTGTTAACTCTCTCATCTATGTGGGCACGCGACATCCACAAGAGTGTCATTAATCCCAGGATTTCAAAGGAGCGGGAGCTTGCTATTTCAAGGAAGTGTGTTATTCCCATTATAGCGATTACCTCGTTTGTTTTTGCATGGTGGGCTGTAGGGAAGACAGGATTAGCCTTCATGATTGCACCCCTTTCCTCAGCTGCTTCAGCAGGTCTCCTTATGGCCGTACCTACTATAATCGCTGCTTTCTTCTGGAAGAGGGCCACTGCAGCAGGTGCGATTAGCAGCATGATTGTAGGCGCTGTTACTGTCTTGGGGCTTCAGGTAACCGGTTTTAAGCCTCTCGGCCTATGGCCCGCTGTTTGGGGCCTCATAGTTTGCCTTATCCTTTTCGTTGCTGTTAGTTTAGTTACTAAGCCACCGCTGGAGAAGGCAAAGAAGTTTATGGGCTATCTCCACGAAGAATTACCCCAAGGGGGTTTTATCTAAAAATCGGCGACTTAATTTTCGGGCATTAGTTTGGAGTTTGAGAGCTTCTCTAAGGAATAAAGACCTTAATAGGCCAGGGCGTTTCCGAATACTTTTCCACCAACTTACAAGGAACATTTAGAACAAACGACCAGGTTAGTAGATTGGCGCTAAAGAACCCTTTTCTAGTTAATTCAATGCGTTTCCCACTCGCTCTTATGATTCTAAGAAATTTTAAAACTTTCAAAACTTTGCCAAATTCACCAATTTTGTGGTTGAATCCCCCACCAAATTCAGCCTCAAAGTCAGATAATTCAAAACCTTTGCCAACGAATAATCTGGAGGCTATCCAACGGATTATGCGCTCCTTAACATCTACATTCCTTTCACCAGCTATAGGCAAATTCCCATCAAGGGTGCTATGGATATACTCCCCGACTGAGCACGTATTTTGATATTCATAGCTGCCAGTAAAACCTGCCGCTCCACATCCAAAGCCAAGAAGTGGGCCTTCCATTTCTAGATTGACAGTGGCATATTTCTCGTTAGTCTTGCTAAATCCATAGATTTCCAGTGGTTTATAACCTGCGCCTTCAAGAACATCAAAGGTTGTGTAAAACATTCTCTTAAATGTCCTTTTGTTTGGCTGGGGCTCAAGAGAACCATTTTTTAGCCTTTGATACATTGGTGTGTAGTGGGTTATCAAAAGCGGGTAGGTGGTTATTTCATCGACATCTTGCTCAGCAGCTATTTCAAGGTCTTGTATCCAATCCTCAATGGTTTGCCCTGGCAGCATGTACATCATGTCTATGTTTATGAACTTAAACCCAGCTTTG
>DAOUTC010000150.1 GCA_030626915.1 Dehalococcoidia bacterium | reverse complement strand
TGTTATATTATCAAGCTCAATCATTTATCAGCCGCCAAAGGACATAAATGGAAGTCGTGACACAGCAGGCAATACTACCTCTTCCCCCTGTTCCAGCCCGGACAAAACCTCAGTATTCACACCGTCACTTAAGCCCAAAGTAATCTGTCTTTGCTCAGTTTGTTCGCCCACGACCACCTCTACCCAAGGGTTATCCCAAGTGCCCTGTATAGTGCGATTGGGTATCAGCAATACATTTTCACGCCGCTCAACAACAATTTCGGCAGTGGCACTCATACCATCCCTGAGTTCTTCATCAGGATTTTCCAAAGTTACAGCGGTCTTATAGGATACCACTCCTGCCTGAACTGTTCCTGTTTGAGAGATGAAAGTTATCCTGCCCTTTACCTCTTTATCAGGCAAGGCATCTAAAGTGATGATTGCTTCCTGCCCTGGCTTCACTCCAGAGATATCCATTTCATCAATGACCCCATCCATTTTTATACTTGTGGGGTCGACTAGACAGACTACCGCTATCGCTGCTGAAATCCGTTCGCCCTGTTTCATGTCGATGCTGGTCACTATGCCATCAAAAGGGGCTATGATTGCTGCTTTGGCTAACTCCAGCTCGGCCTGGGCTAGTTCTAGCTTGGCTGCATCCAGGGCTGCTTTAGCCTGGTCCGCCTGTAGCTCTACTAACTTAACTGAAAGGGGCAATAACCATGCCCTGGCTTGCGATTTCTTCTGAGCCTTATGTAAACTTTCTTCAACTTGCTCCAGCAAGCCTTGTGCCTCCTCAATTTTCCCCTCCCTTAAAAGATTCTGTGCCTGTTCCAAATTATCCTGAGCTTCTTCTAAAGCTAACGCTACCCCAGGCATATCAGTAGCATAAGTCTTGCTATACTTAGGATAAATTGTTTGCATGAGTTTATATTCAGCCATCTCGTATTCAGCCTGAGCCGTTTTACATCTAGTCTGTGCCATTTCTACATTCAACTCCGAAGAACCAGCATCGAGCTTAGCTAATGTTTGGCCTTTTACTACACTATCCCCTTCGTCCACCAATATCTCCGCCACCACACCTGTAGTGCCAAAGGATAAATCCGCCTTACGGTGCATCTCCAGGTTGCCACTGACAAAAACGCTTATTACTAAATCGCCTCGAGTAACCTCAGCGGTTTCCTGAGCATTGTTTTCTGACCTGGCACAACCAGTGAAAACTGCAGCCACCAAGCAGATTGCTGTTATTAGAGTTAGCCATTTCTTCATTTAATCAGCCTCCATCTTAGAAAAGAAATAAGCACCTAACCCTGCCAGGGTTATTGACAAAACAAGAAGAACAACGAAATCAAGCCACAGTGGAAATGTGGCAGCACCAACAAGAGTGCCTCGTAATCCATCCACTCCATAGGTGAGCGGGTTAACATACATTATATATCTAACCCCGGCTGGCATAGCAGCCAAAGGGAAAAAAACACCGGACAGGAAAAATATCGGCATTATTATTAAGTTCATTATGGACATAAAGCCTTCCGTATCTCCCAACTTGGTAGCCAGTATCAGCCCGAAGCCGGTAAAGGTGGCACAGGTAAGAATCATAAATACTATTGACAGAAAGAAGCCAGAGACGCTGGATATTCTAACTCCCATAGCCACTGCTATTGCCACTATAAGGAGAGCTTGAATTATGGCTGTGGTCATACCGCCCAGGCTCCTGCCCAGTATGATGGAAAATTGGTTAACTGGAGCTACTAGTACCTCTTTGAGAAAGCCAAATTCCTTGTCCCAGATGACAGATGCCCCCGATATTGTAGCAGCAAATAGTAAAGTCATGCCCACTATTCCTGGAGCCAGGAAATCAAGAAAGCTCACTCCCTCGGGCATCCCTGGTATTTCTCTGGCAGGCATAAGGCTCAACGGCAGTCCCAAAAAGGCCAGGAAAAGAAAGGGCATCAATATTGAGCTAGCAAGACGGGCTTTCACCCTCAAAAACCTCTTCATCTGCCTCAGCCACATAGTGTAAATGGGCACAGGGTCTATAAATTTTGTCACTCTTGCTGCCTGCATTTTTTACCTCCTTCCTCTAGCTCTCCTTGCCTTCCAAAGTTCTTTCATATCTCCTTCCTCCTCTCTTATAGTTCTGCCGGTATAATGCAGAAAGGCATCCTCTAGGCTTGGCTGGTGTAAATCAATGGCTGTGATAATAAATCCATGCTCAGCTAGCAACTCAACCAGTTCAGGCATCCTCTCATCCTTACCCTCAATGCTTAATTCTAGCAAACTATTATGCCTACCAATCTTCTTTACCCAATCAAGGCCATTCAATAAATTTGTCAATCCGTCATCTGTCTCATTGGCTACTTGTAATGAAATCAAACTAGAGCCAACTACTCTCTTTAACTTTTCAGGAGTATCTACCGCCACTATTTTCCCATGGTCTATAATCGCCACTCGATGGCAGAGATAATCTGCTTCCTCTATATAGTGGGTGGTGAGAATTATAGTTGTGCCTTCTTTTTCGTTTAGCATCCTGATGTAATCCCATAGACTCCTTCTTGTTT
>DAOUTC010000140.1 GCA_030626915.1 Dehalococcoidia bacterium | reverse complement strand
TATCCCACTGATCTCTCTCACTAGACCCGTGCCGAATATGGCATCCACGATGGCATCGGAGTGAAGAACAGCAGATTTTATGGCTTCGATTGAACTAACTCTGGAAATTTGTATAGGCATTTTTGATGCTATTTCGAAGTTCCTTTTTGCTGACCCCTTGAATTTAGTTTCGTCGTCCAAAAGAAATACCTTTGCCTCTCCTCCGTTGGAGTGAATCTTTCTAGCCACAACGAGCCCGTCTCCACCGTTATTTCCGCCTCCACAAAAAATGACGAACTTTTTGTTCTTTACCCCAAATTCCTTCAATATGACGAAATATACCGCCTGGCCTGCGTTCTCCATTAAAAGCTCCTGTGATATGCCAAACTCCTCTGTGGCAGACCTGTCCAGATTCCTCATTTCAT
This sequence comes from Dehalococcoidia bacterium, assembly GCA_030626915.1. Lineage (GTDB taxonomy): Bacteria > Chloroflexota > Dehalococcoidia > GIF9 > AB-539-J10 > JAUWHW01. Next base: position 2,523 of record DAOUTC010000140.1, on the reverse strand, counting down.
CTACTGTGCTTACTTTCATTTTTACCCCCTTTATGAAATTCGCTGGTCTCTTAACCAAAGTATTAACATCTTGCCTTATGCCACTCTGCTTAAAGGATTTTAATTAACATTGTAAGCCCTGCGATGAGCGTTTTATATGTTTGTGACCATCCATCGTCATAGCCAAAAAATTTATATATTTTGGGCACCGGGGGATTTGAGTTTAACCGAGAGCACGATTAGCCCTATTCCGGCAATCAAGATTCCCACACTATATATTTGTAAGGGATAGGCACAATCGCTGATTAACTGGGGTAACTTTGCTCCAATCTCAGGAGGAATATCAAGATGAATTGCTTGGAAGTCAAAATGTGTGGCAACTATAGCGCCCACTAGGCTGAGAACTCCTGCTGTGATGAAAGATATGCCGACATAGTGAGTGATAGACTTAGCACGCCACCACTGTATTAAAGCTATGATTAATATTAGCAGAGCAGCTAACCCAATCAATGCTTTATCGCCGATCTCAATATAACCGATAATCTCCTTTGCTTTTTGAAGCTGTGTTACTATTTCCGGCCCTAGAAGGGCCTCATTAATCTCGACCTGCTGTGGTATCTGGCTATCTATTTTAGCACATGCTTGCGATATGAAGGCCTCTATTTGGGCCGGAGGGAGACCTTCTAACTCAGGTGGAGGGGACTCCCGTATAGCTTGCACCAAATTCTCCTTAAGGCTAGTCCTCAATTGCTCTAGTGGGATAACTATATTGAGCTCTTCCTCTCCCTTAAGATAGGCATAACCACTGTAAACAACAGTGGCAGCCTGCTCTTTTAGCCAGGGTTCGAGCTCAGCGAGGGTTTCATCTACAATTTGAGCTATGTATGGTTCTTCTCTTGGCACCTGATTTTTCACTTCATCAGCAATGATTGAATAGGCGTCTAATTTATCCAGTTCAGAGATAACGAAGTTCGGGTTGAGGATAGTGTGGTTAATGCTGATGACAATGCCTAGAGCGACCAGAGCGATAACTAATATGAAGCTAAAGATACCCGAGAAAATGCCCCTAACAACATTCATAATAACAGTCCCTTAGTTGTTCCGTAGTGAATGCTTTCTTAGAATAGAATACTTCTCTCGCAAATTCAACTATAAGAGCAGGATAATGGTGGTAACAATCCATTGACTAGCAGAATTAGGGCTTATACAGAGCATGAATATGACCTTAAAGCTGCCTTCACCATGTCATTGCGGTGAGCCGTGAAGCCCTGAGTGAAACGAAGGGGCTGCGTGGCAATCTACCCCCTCTCCCTTGATGGGAGAGGATTAAGGTGAGGGTGAAATTTCCCCTCCCTCTAACTCCCTCCCGCTAGGGGAGGGAGGATTATAACAACTTTTGCGGCTAACTATATTATTATATTAGCCCTTTGTTTTAGGCTGTAGCTTGAAACCTGTAGCCCACGCCGGGCACGGTGATAATATACCTGGGGGTTGTGGGGACGGGCTCAAGCTTAGCCCGCAGACGACCGATGAAGACACGTAAATACTCTCTTTCCTGCCCATACTCGGCCCCCCACACCTTTTTCAAAAGGTCACTGTGAGTGAAAACCTTCCCCACATTAAGTGCTAATTCTTGCAAGAGACTATATTCCGTTGGCGTCAGTCTGACCTCATTGCCAGCAACAGTTACCCGTCTTTCAACAAAGTTAATCTCGAGGTCGCCACTGGTAAAGGAGGGTTGGGTGGGTGTGGTGTCAGCTGCCCCGGTGCGCCGTAGCACTGACTTGACCCGAGCTATTAGTTCATCTGGTGCAAATGGCTTGGTGATATAGTCATCGGCGCCAATGTTTAGGCACCTTACCTTGTCTGAAGCATCACTCTTCGCACTGAGCATGATAATCGGGATTTGCGACCACCCACGAAGCCGGAGGCAGACCTCAAAGCCGTCTATCTTGGGCATTAATATGTCCAGAATCACCAAGTCAAGGGGTTCCCTTTCAACGGTCTCGAGGGCTTCAGCGCCGCCCATTGCGGTAAGGATATCCCAGCCTTCGTTTTTTAGACTGGCGCAAATCAATTTTATTATCGCCGGGTCGTCATCAACAACAAGAACACGAAGGCGGTGCATTTTACCATTACCTCCTGGCACCAGTTGCTCCGACATGCTGGTTCATCGATGCAAGGGGCAACTTTGGCATGCCCGCAATAGCCCCTTCTGAGCTCTTCTCATTGCACCTTCTCATAAATCTATATCTCATAGCCTGACCCCATTCCCGGCGAATAGGTAGCTCTAAAAACGCTACACAACGTCATATAAATGTGCTAAATAGTCTCGTAAAAATATTATGTCTTCTCTTGTTTAGCATATATCGCCTTTTGTCTGGCTGTCAATACGCTGTACTCGTTCATTTGATTGGTGTTATACCACATCCTTCCTCGTTATTGTCCCCTTTCCTTGCCATTGTGAGCCGAAGGCCTGAGCCCTTCGCAGTGTGTCATTCTGAGGGAGCACTTCTGCTTCGCTCAGTGTAAACTCCGCGACCG
>DAOUTC010000057.1 GCA_030626915.1 Dehalococcoidia bacterium | reverse complement strand
GATTGAGCTAGAGTGAAGCATGTTCTCACTATCTCCAGAGTTGACTCCTCACCCTTAATTAAAATTCTGGATTCGGTGCCCTCTTTACTTCCTAATGAAAGCAATTTCATTATCGGGTCAATATAAAGGGCAAAGCCGCAAGCAGGAATGTTTTTCCCGCTCATAAAGGGAATAAGGTCATCATACCTTCCTCCCCCACCTATTTTCTCCCTATCAGCTAATAACTGGAAGCAAATTCCGGTGTAGTACTCGAAACCGCGTATTGCCGTGATATCAATTTCATAATTACAGTTCAGGCTGTCTAGCAATGTGGTGATGTTTATGAAATCCTCCATACTAGCCTTGAAATCCGATGAAGCTTGCTGGCACAAAGCTTTTGTATTCTGCAAGAAGCCACTGGATTTCCCCTTCAGGCTTAGAAGCAAAGATAGAAGTCTATCCAGTTCAGGTCTAGTTGATTTTGCCTCCATTAATGCTTGCCAATCTCCATCTAAAACACGGCTTGTTACTTTAGCCTCTTCGCCCGGGCCAAGCTTAAGTTCCTTAATCACTGCCTTCACCAAGCCAGCATGAGATAATTGTAATCTAATGTTAGCTAAGCCAAGTTTATGTACAACCTCTTTAGCCAATGAAATTGTCTCGACATCCGCTGCCTATTTAGTACCGCCTAAAAACTCAGCGCCGCACTGCCACCTCTCCCTGCTCTCCCGGCCTGTTTCTTCAAAGGCAAAGATATTAGTCACATAGAAAAGCCTGGTCAATTCCTGCCCGCTTAGATTATCGATGTAGAGTCTGGCTACAGGGATAGTACCGTCTGGTCTCAAGACGACTCGCTCACCACTCCAACCATCCCAATCAAGAAAGGAATATACCTTGCCTAGCTTGCTCGGAGTAAGCGTTCCCGTGGCAGTAAACAAGTGGAGATATTCTAATGTTGGCGTCCTTACCTCTTGATAATTCCACCCAAGACAACAGGCTCGAAAGACATCCTCAATATGGCGAAAACGCAACATATCCTTGGAAAGCAAATCTTGCATTCCTTTGCATCTTTGATTTTGCATTTTTTAACTCACAATAAGATGCTTTATTCTACACCAAGCTACGTCTCCCTTCAATTAGAGCTTGTTTAACAATCCACCTGCGATTCTGAGTCCTCTCCCTTTTGTCATTGCGAGAAGCGGTAGCAACGAAGCAATCTTTGGAACTATTTTACACGAGGACCTTCTCCTTCCTCTTTACCTTGTTATCGCTCAGGGTAGCAGAATAAGAGCTCTAAATTTGTTGCTTTCACTTGATTAGTTTATAATTAATTTGAGGTTAAGGATAGATGCGCAAAACTTGGCTTAAGATGTTCTTTCTTGTTTTGTTTATGATCCCACTAATTTGGGGATTAGGAAGCAGCGTAATTAGCGCTTCTAGTCCAAGGATTGAAATCCTTCATGTGGAAGGCACTATTGTGCCAGTGGTGGCTGATTACGTAGACCGGGGCGTCAGCCAGGCTGAAGATGAAAATGCCACTGTCTGCATTATTGAGCTAAATACACCCGGGGGGCTTCTCGATTCAACAGATAGGATAGTCAGTAGAATTATGAATGCTAAGGTGCCCGTTGTAGTTTATGTTTCCCCTGTAAATGCTTGGGCTGCTTCAGCAGGAACTTTCATTACTTTATCCGCCCATATAGCCGCTATGACGCCAGGCTCTACTATTGGCGCTGCTCATCCTGTAGCTGGTGGAGGGCAGGAAATACCGGAAGACCAAATGAAAAAGATAGTTGAGTTTTCAGCCAAGTGGATGGAGACTATTGCTGAGAAGCGTGGTCGCAATATGGAAGAAGCAAGGCTGGCAGTAACAGAAAGCAAATCCTTTACTGACACCGAGGCATTGGAGTGCAATCTTATCGACCTGCGGGCTGACAGTTTAGAAAGCCTTATTTCTCAAATCAATGGCAGGAAAGTTGTTCTAGCCAATGGCGAGGAAGTTACTATCAACACTACAGGATATGGAATAGCCAGGAATGAAATGAATGGTATTGAGAAGTTCTTGCAAGCCATCAGTGACCCAAATGTGGCTTATATCCTGTTTACCCTGGCTACCATAGGGTTGATTACAGAAATTTCCAATCCTGGGATGGTTTTCCCTGGAGTAGCTGGTGGCATCAGCTTATTTCTAGCCTTTTACTCTCTGGGAGTGTTGAATGCCTACTGGGGCGGTATAGCACTTATTTTACTTGCTATTGGACTTTTTATCGCTGAGTATTTCACCACTAGCTTCGGTCTATTGACTGCTGGAGGTGTAATCTCGCTTATTATGGGCTCACTGATCTTATTCAGCCATAGTCCGGGAGTAGAGGTAAATCGTGGGCTTATAGCCGGTGTAACAGCTGGCATTAGCGTATTCGCTATCTTCGTTATTGGTGCTATTGTTCGAGGTCAGAGACGGCACAAGGCCACTGGCGCTGAGGGAATGATAGGGAGAATAGCTATAGCAAAAACACCACTTGCCCCTACAGGCACAGTTCTAGCTGAAGGTGAGCTGTGGACAGCAATAGCTGAAGGGGATAAAATATCACCTGGTGAGGAAGTGATAATAAGCAAGGTGGAGGAGTTGAAATTATGGGTGGCAAGAAAATCTAGAGAGTTAGAAAGGAGGTAGTTCACTATCTATGGAAATAACACCTATGGAAATGACAGGGCCGATTATTATAGCTATAATTTGTGGCGTCGCTTTTATTATTTTTGTCATTTACGCTATCATTAAAGGTCAAAAACGGAAACTCGCTACTGGCGTGGATGATATGGTAGGAAAAGTAGCCATAACACAAACGACTCTTAATCCTAAAGGCACAGTTTTGGCCGAGGGCGAACTTTGGACAGCTATAGCCGAAGGCAGTAAAATAAAAGCTAATGAGGAGGTGATAATAACTAAAGTAGAAAGCCTAAAATTATGGGTGACAAAAAAATCCAAAGAAAAGGAGAGTGAATAACATGGAGATGAACTGGATGGTTTATTTTATTATCGCCTTAGTAGTGATAATACTTTTAGCGAATGCTATCAAAGTAGTTCAAGAATATGTAAGGGGAGCTGTTTTCCGCCTGGGTAGATTTGTTGGGCTCAGAGGGCCAGGCCTCGTTATCCTCATACCTTTCATTGAGCGTATGCAGAGAGTGGACCTCCGTGTGGTTACTATGGATGTTCCGCGACAAGAATGCATGACTGTGGACAATGTTACTGTTACAGTTGACGCCGTGGTTTACTTTCGAGTGGTTGATGCCGCGAGTGCTATTCTTAAGGTACGTGACTACATAAGGGCGACCCACTTGCTGGCGCAGACTACCTTACGGAATGTCGTGGGGCAGTCCGAATTAGATGAGTTGCTAGCTCATCGAGACCGCCTTAATGACAAGATACAAAGAATCGTTGATGAAGGCACAGACCCCTGGGGGATAAAAGTTAGTATGGTGGAGACTAAGGAAGTGGAGTTGCCCGAAGTGATGCAACGAGCCATGGCAGCTCAGGCTGAAGCTGAGAGGGAAAGGCGAGCCAAGGTGGTTCACGCTCAAGGTGAATACCAGGCAGCTGAAAAGTTAGCTCAAGCTGCCGAAATTATTTCCGTCCATCCTGCTGCATTACAACTTCGCTACCTTCAAGCACTGACCAGCATCGCTACAGAGAGGACCAACACCATACTGTTTCCCTTACCTCTAGATATGGTGACCCCATTTTTAAGTAGAGCTAGTCTGGCTTCAAGCAAAGTTGACCCTGCTAAGAAATAAACCCTAAGTGCACGACATGGCTTCAAAGCCCAGGGTCTTGGGTATAGGTGGCAGTCCGCGTCCAGATGGCAATACTGCTCTGCTTCTGCAGCAGGCAATATCCGGGGTTGAGACGCAAGGAGCTCCAACAAAAACTGTTATTCTTAGCCAGCTCAATATAGCTCCCTGTCGCCACTGCGATGAATGCTGGGAAACAGGTAAGTGTATAGTACAGGATGACATGCAATGGTTATCCCACGAATTGAGGGAGGCAGACTATGTGATTCTTGCCTCCCCTATTTTCTTTATGGGTGTAACGGCACAAGTAAAAGCAATGATTGACCGCTGCCAGGCATTGTGGGTGATGAAATATGTTCTTAAACTTCCTGTAGCTCTTAATCCACACAGCAAGCGCAAGGGTTTATTTATTTCTGTAGGCAGCACAAGGCTGCCTAACTTATTTCAGCCAGCTATAGTCACAGTTAAGAGCTGGTTTACCACGTTAGATATAATCTACACTGACAATTTGCTCTTTTCAGGAATAGAGAAGAAAGGCGCTATCACCAAACATCCTACAGCATTAAAAGAAGCTTTTATCGCTGGACAAAAGTTAATTCAGAATTAAACAAAGATTTAACACAAATCAAGCCTGGGCAACGCTAATTAGGTCAGTTAGTTTTTGAATTCCTCTATCTCTCATGAAATATTTTATCCCCTCCAACACGTCAAGAGCAGCATGAGGGTTAGTCAGGTTGGCAGTGCCAACTTGCACTGCACTAGCCCCAGCCATAATGAATCCTAAGGCATCTGCAGCACAACATATGCCACCACAACCTATCACTGGAATATGTATAACTTTAGCTACTTCGTATACCAGATAAAGTGCGACGGGCTTGATAGCAGGACCAGAAAGTCCACCGGTAATACTTTCTAAACGAGACTCCCCCTTGCTTATGTCAATTACCATCCCCTTCACTGTATTAATTAAAGATATGGCATCAGCCCCAGCTCTTTCCACTGCTAAAGCAATTTCCTTAATATCAGTTACATTTGGACTTAATTTGACAATAAGTGGAAAGCTGGTCACAGCTTTGACCGCTGAAGTTACTTCAGCAGCAAGCCTTGGAGTTACTCCAAACTCAATTCCTCCCGCCGAAATATTTGGACAGCTAATGTTCAATTCAATGCCGCTTACCCCAGGAGTGTCCTCCAGCTTAGCTGCTATGCTAACATATTCATCGATTGTCTCTCCGGCGATGTTAACAATGACAGGAACCCGCCAATTTGCCCATATAGGCGCTTTGTCTCTGATTACAGCATCAACGCCGATGTTTTCCAATCCCACAGAGTTGAGCAAGCCCCCCACTGTTTCCACCAGCCGTGGCTGAGGGTTACCCTTCCTTGGCATAAGAGTAGTGCCTTTACAAATAATTGCCCCTAGCTTCTGTATGTCAATAAGCTCGCTGTATTCTATGCCATAACCGAAAGTGCCAGAAGCTGTCATCACCGGATTATCCAGCATTAACCCTTCAGGATGACGAGGAGCCAACTGAATGCCAAGATTTAGCGAATTACTCTCCATATAGTTTAATTATAACAAGATAGCTTCCAAGGCGATATGCCTTAGCCATCAGCTATGGTAAAATTTAACCAATGCAAAAAGCAGCTTATTCTATTCGTCCTATAAGGGATGAGGATATTCCTCAAGTAACTGAGATTGACCGCGAGGCTTTTCCTGGTGAGTGGCTATTTCGTCCCTACACTTCATACAAGCAGGAGATTCACAATTCATTAGCCCATTACATAGTGGCTTGTATCGAAAGGGGGGCTGAGTGGAACTTAGGTCTGGAGGACTCCAGAAAAACATCCTGGTTCAGACGCCTTTTTAACCATGCAATGTTAGCTGAGAGAGAGCAAAGCAATCTCCGCACTAAAGAATATATCATCGGCTTCGCTGGCTTGTGGACTATGCTGAACGAGGCGCATATCATCGCTATTGCTGTAAGAAATAGTTATCGTCGAATGGGAATAGGCGAAGGATTACTCATCTCAGTTATTGAGGTGGCTAACCAGCTAAATGCCAATGTAATCACCCTAGAAGTGCGTGCTTCTAATGAGATAGCACAGACACTTTACAAGAAATATGGATTTCGCGTAGTGGGCAGGCGTCCCAGATATTATTCAGACAACGGTGAAGATGCCATACTTATGAGCACGGACAATATTACTTCGGCTCCATTCCAAGCCCATTTCCAACGATTGAAAGAAGCTCATAGCCAAAAGTGGGGAATTTTCGCCACTCAATTAGCTTGAAACTTGAAAATAGATTAATAGATTCTGTTCCCTGCTTTCTTACTCTAGTAACGACGTTTGAAGCTGCGCCTATCTTATGTCAACTATACTTGCTTAGGATAGCCTTGAAGGAGTTTACGACGAAGACTAGTTGTTCTTTGTTAGCGGCGAAAGTGGAAACTTTAAATGCCTTTGTCATACCGGGTTGCGGTCCCCAAATGCCTCTATCCTTAAGCTCCTTATAAAAGAAATATCCCCTTTCTCGAACACGTTTGGAAATATCGTAAAGCATCGGAGCTTCAAAGTGCAGTAAGTCATGTCTATGTGGTTTTTCACCCAATTGCTTAAATCCCAATTTCTCCAGTTCACCAGAGAACCATTGTGTTTTTGCTACTTGCTCATCCCAATGATTAACTCTTTCTTTTACGTAAGGGAAAGAAGCCATGAGCGTAATTAGTGGGACTCCTCTCAAAGTGCAGCCAAGAAGCTCAACCTCTTTGTTGCTATATGCCTTGGCTTTTCTCAATACAATTTCCTCCCACTTCTTTTTCATCCCCAATACCCCACAAGGCCCGGCAGAAGCCATACTTTTGTGACCACTGCCAATAATGAAATCGGCACCAACATCGCTCATCTTTATGGGCATTCTGCCCACTGCGTAGGCCCCGTTTAGGATATAAGGGATACCATATTCTTGTGTAATTTTCCCCAGCTTTGTGGCATCAGGAAGATTTCCATAATTGCCATCGGGGTAGGTTAATAAAATTAGTTTAGGATTATGCTTCTCTATAAGTGGTATGTAATCGTTAACGTCGATCCTGAATTCGGGATAGCCAGAGTGAGGTACCTCAACCACATTCAACCCTGCCCTTTCAGCGGCAACAATTGTAGTGTAATGCCTGTTACCGTCAACAATGATTGAATTTCCTGGCTGGGCCAAAGAATGCATTACTATGAATTTAGCTTCTCTTGCCCCATGAGTTATGGTAGCAACTTCACAACCTAAGAACTGGGGTAAAAGTTCGTGCACAAAATCTCGAACTGGAGGATTTGTTATATCGCATAAGCTACCGAGGCAAAAATCGCACACGGAATATCCATCTCCAAATTCTTTTAAAGCCTCTTTGGCAGCATCAGTGAGGATACCACCTGTTTGTAAAGGCATGAGATTTATCAGGTCTTTATGCTGCCTTCGCAGATTAGCAAGTTTTCGTAATGATTTATTAGCTGCCTGTTTCACGTGGTTTTTTAATGGATTGTGATTTTATGGTTACAAATACAGCACCACCAACCCCTATCTTCTTCTGCTGCCCTTCGATATACTCCCGGATAGCTTCTGGAATTCGCAGATTAAGGTCAGAGAGATGCTTTATTGTTTTCACCTGGTAGGTTAAGCTTTCGTCGCTGCTTTCTATTAAAGCTGCTGCCCCCATTGCTATAGCACGCATATAGTTTATACCTGTATATACCCCTGAGGGAACAACGTCACTATAGACGCTACCATTAGCTACGCAAATTTCATTAAATCCTGCGGGTCCAATCAGCCTCTTGCCTGCTTCTTTTTCCACAACTTTTACCTGAATGGAGTCATCTTCCCAGGCCAAAAATTCACATGGGGCAATCTCATCTTTACACTTTTGGGCCG
>DAOUTC010000065.1 GCA_030626915.1 Dehalococcoidia bacterium | reverse complement strand
GTTTTATCCTTGATTAAGTCCAGATTAGCATCCTTATCATAATAAATTTTAGCCATATTTTCCTCCTTAAAATTCTAATATCTAGTCTCTAAATCCTAAAGCTTTAAAATTTAGAGTCTATTAGTTTAGGCGACGCCTCCACGAGTTAAGGCAATTCTACCAGTCCTGCTGATCTCCTTAATACCAAAGTTGCGAAGAAGTTCAAGTAGAGACTCCACTTTATCTTCGTCGCCTGTAACTTCCACAGTGAGTGAATCAGAGGCAACATCAACTATGTTGGCTCGGAAAATGTCAACAATCTGTATAATTTCGCTTCTCGTTGAAGCTGTAGCCTTGACCTTGATTAAGGCTAACTCTCTGGCTACTATATCTTCCCCAGTTATGTCGGATACCCTGACTACATTGATTAGCTTATCTAATTGTTTCCTAACCTGCTCTACCTGTGCAAAATCACCATTAACAACAACAGTCATGCGTGATAAGCCAGGTCGTTCACTATGTCCTACAGCGATACTCTCTATATTGAAGGCTCGGCGCCGAAACAAGCTAGCCACTCTATTCAATACACCAGGCTTGTCTTCCACTAAAGCTACTAAAGTATGTTTTGTATCAGTCAATTCGCTTTCCTTGAAATATCTTAATAGCTGCTTACTAGCTCCGGCTTTGGCATCTCTAGAATTCGGCTTATGCTTTCCCCCGGAGGCACCATAGGATAGACATTTTCCTCTGGCTTAACAAAAAAATCTATAAGGAAAGGTCCAGGGTGGTCTATTGCTTTTTGTATAGCTGGAATTACTTCCTCCCTGTGTCTCACTCTGATTCCGGGGATATCATAAGCTTCGGCAATTTTGACGAAATCGGGATTCCAAAGCTTTGTATCCACATAGCGACGCTCATAAAATAGTTCTTGCCATTGTCTTACCATGCCCAGATAGCCATTATTGATGATAGCTATCTTTATAGCGATGTTTTCCTGCGTTATAGTAGCTAATTCTTGAATGGTCATTTGAAAGCTGCCATCGCCATCAATACACCACACCATTTCTTCAGGGCGACCAACTTTGACTCCTATAGCAGCCGGAAGTGCAAAACCCATAGTACCCAGGCCACCTGAGGAAATAAGGCTATCAGGTTTAGTATAAACGATATGTTGTGCTGCCCACATTTGATGCTGCCCTATTCCCGTAACCACTGTGGTATCACCTTTGGTGACTTCGTAAATCTGATGAATAACATATTGAGGTAGGAGCTCGTCACCTTGCCTGGTCTCCAGCAATGGATGTTCGTATCTCCACTGGTCTAACTGAGAGAACCAATCCAAATGTTCTCTGAGCTCAATCCCCTTGTTTATAGCCCTTAGCACATTTTTAACATCGCCAACTATGGGTATGTCTACTGGCACATTCTTTCCTATTTCCGCAGGGTCGATATCAATATGAATGATGCGAGCTAGCGGGGCAAAACCACCGGTATTTGCTGTAGCCCGATCGTCAAATCTCATGCCAATAGCAATGATAAGGTCGGCATTTTGCACTGCCATATTAGCATAAGCCGTGCCATGCATCCCCATCATGCCAAAGTTGAGTATGTGATTCCCAGGAAAGGAACTGATGCCAAGGAGTGTGTTGACCACTGGTATTTGTGCCTTTTCAGCTAGTTCCTTAAGCTCACCGAAAGCCTGGGAAATAATTATTCCTCGGCCGGCGATGATAACAGGTCTTTCAGCTTTATTAATAAGCTTTGCCGCCTTTTTAATTTGGACTGAATGGCCTCGCGAGACAAACTTATAACCTGGCAAATCAACCTTTTCAGGATAAACAAATTCTGCCTTTTCTTGCTGCACATCTTTTGGTATATCAATGAGCACGGGGCCTGGCCTTCCTGTCTGAGCGGTGTAAAAGGCCTCCTTGACTGTTTTTGCCAGCTCTCTAGTATCAGTGACAAGGTAATTATGTTTAGTAATGGGAAGAGTAATACCAGTAATATCTGCTTCTTGGAATGCGTCCTTACCAATAAAAGGCCTGGCTACCTGTCCAGTTATGGCTATTATCGGGGAAGAATCCATATAAGCATTGGCAATCCCGGTCACTAAATTGGTAGCTCCGGGACCTGAAGTGGCTATACACACACCTGCTTTATGAGTAGCTCGGGCATAGCCATCGGCAGCGTGAGCTGCTCCTTGCTCATGACGAACCAGTATATGTCGTAGTTGAGGATATTGAGGGAAGGTGTCATATACCGGTAGTATAGCACCGCCAAGAATGCCAAAAATAACTTCAACTCCCTCTTTAACTAAGCTTTCACACAAAATCTGCGCACCAGTCTTCTTCATTCTCTCAATATACCTTTCAATTTAGCGATCGGTCGCTCAATATCTTCAGCTGAAGCCTCCACTGCCTCTATAGGCATTTCATCCTCATATTAAACTTTGTTGGAGAAGCTCCACTATCAACTGCTCAGTAAGCTCCCCAGTTTCCTCCGTCTTTTGCCCTATTTTCTCCTCTAGCTTCTGCGGCAAGATAAAAGTTTTCCGTCTGGTTTCTTTGGCCTTCATTTGAATACAGCTCCGGTGCTGGCTGAGGTGACATTATCGGCGTAGCGCTTAAGATAGCCAGTTTTAATCCTTGGCTCAAAAGATGATAACAAATTTAATCTTTGCTGTATCTCCTCTGGAGTTAATTCTACCTCTAATTTGTGATGGGGAATATCTATTTTAATGATATCACCGTCTTTTATGGCAGCTATAGGACCCCTCTCCGTTGCCTCAGGGGAAACATGACCGATGGCAGCGCCCCTCGTTGCTCCAGAGAAACGACCGTCGGTAATTAGAGCTACCTTATCATCCATACCCATACCGCTGAGAAGGGAGGTTGGAAGTAGCATTTCCTGCATCCCAGGACCTCCCTTTGGTCCCTCATAACGGATAATAATCACTTCTCCAGATTTGAATTCTCTTTTCATTATAGCCGCAGTAGCTGCCTCTTCACTATCGAAAACCCGTGCTGGGCCTTGGTGAACCAGCATTCTAGAAGCTACTGCAGCACTTTTTACCACACTGCCTTGAGGTGCCAAATTACCAAATAATATACTAATACCACCTGTAGTGCTATAGGGATTAGATAGAGGGTGAATTACCTGCTTATTTTTGACTTTAGCACCTTTTATCACTTCCCCTAGTGGCTTATTTAGTACAGTCTTTGCTTCAAGATTTAGCAATCCTGATATTTCCTGCATTATTGCTGGAATACCACCAGCTAAATCCAAATCTTCAATGTGATAATCACCCGCTGGGCTTAATTTGCATATATGAGGAATGTGGTCGCTAATCTCATTTACCAAAGATAAAGGGAAATCGATTCCTGCCTCATGGGCTATGGCCATAAGGTGCAACACGGAATTGGTACTGCCACCTAAGGCCATATCTACAGCGAAGGCATTATAAATGGAATCTCTGGTAATGATGTCTTTGGAGAGAATGTCCTTAGCTAATACATCCATAACCTGTTGGCCGGCCTTATAAGCTAGCTGGAGCCGGCGTGCTTGAACTGCTGGTATTGTTCCATTGCCGGGCAAAGCTATGCCTAGAGCTTCAGTCAGACAATTCATGGTATTGGCAGTAAACATGCCAGCACAACTGCCGCAGCCGGGGCAGGCAACTCTTTCCAGTTCTGCCAGCTCAGCCTCAGACATATTCCCTCTAATAGTCTCACCCACCGCTTGAAAAACTGAACTAATGTCAACCGACTTTGTTTGGTTATCCTGATAAAATCTTCCTGCCATCATGGGGCCACCGCTTATAAAGATACAAGGCAAATTAAGCCTTGCCGCTGCTATTAGCATCCCTGGTACTATTTTATCGCAGTTAGGAATAAAAACTAAGCCATCAAAGGCATGTGCCTCAGCTAAAATCTCAACAGAGTCAGCGATAAGTTCTCTGCTGGGCAAGCTATACTTCATTCCTAGGTGATTCATAGCGATGCCATCGCATACAGCTATAGTATTAACCTCAAAAGGCACTCCACCGCGACTTCGGATTCCCTCTTTCACCGCTCGGGCAATGGACTGCAGATGAATATGACCAGGTATAACTTCACTAAAGCTATTAATCACCCCGATAAAAGGTTTATCCCAATCATCTGAGGAACAACCTACAGCGTGTAAGAGAGACCTATGGGGTGCTCGCTCAATACCTTTCTTTACAATATCACTTTTCATCGCTATCTCCTTTAATTTGAAAAGTGGAGTTTAACATACGTTGCCAGTGTATTTCCAGAGTTTCTATTTTATTTAATCTCTGCATATGCCTGCCGCCTTCAAAAGTTGTGGATAGGTAGGCTTTGACAATTTCCAAGGCCGAGTTAACCTCAATGTTCTCTCCCCTGAGACACAAAATATTGGCATTATTATGTCGACGAGCTCGCTGGGCAGTAAAAACATCGTAGCATAAAGCTGCTCTTACTCCCTTTACTTTATTGGCTGCTATGCTCATGCCTATGCCAGTGCTGCATATTAGAATGCCTTGGTCAAATTCACCTGAGGCCACTGCTTCGCCTACTTTCTGAGCAATGTCAGGATAATCCACCGGGTCAGCACTGTAGCAGCCAAAGTCGCGATAGCTATAACCTAGCTCTAGAAGAAATCTTATTATTGCTTGTTTTATTCTAAAGCCACGATGGTCACAGCCCAGAGCAATGTGCATTACTCCCTGCTCCTACGATATTTCTCGTAAGTCCTATCAATTTCGTGTTTAGGTATAATCCCCTGGCGCAAAATCACAGGCATTTCACCTGTGACATCCACTATAGTTGATTCACTACCACCAGGGCACCTGCCGCCATCAATAGTAAAGTCAACTTTGTCTCCTAACTGTTGTTTAACTTCGTCAACAGTTAAAGTGCTCGCTTTGCCACTGATATTGGCACTGGTTCCGATTATCGGCTCCCCCAGGCCTTGAATAAGGGCTAGAGGGACAAGATGTGCCGGGACACGCACTGCTATGGTGGATTGATTAGCGAGATAAGTAGGTAATGAAGCTGCTTTAGGCAGAATTAAAGTCAAGCCTCCAGGCCAAAAATGCCTGGCTAGAAACAAGGCGACCTGAGATACTGGTGCTGCTACAGTGCCTAATTGAGACATATCATCGATAAGTAAAGGAAGGGGCAGATACCTGGGGCGTTTTTTTACCTCATAAATTCTTTCCACAGCTTTGGAATTAAAAGCATCAGCACCCAGGCCATAAACTGTGTCAGTAGGAAAGGCAACTATCCCACCAGCTTTCAGAATTTTAATCCCCTTCTCTATTTGTTCCTGTAAAGCAACCATTCTCTTGGCGCTAGTATACCATAATGTCATATAGTAGAGATGCCCAAGGCACAATAATACGAAGAGCTGGACAATAAGCCATGACAAAAGAACTGGAAATTAGGGATTAAATTTAGCTGCAAACCAGGTGGCTGGAATGGTGCTTTTGGGATTTTATTTAATATTAATAATATAAAAAGAGGAGTGGGTAGTTACTCCTCTTTCTATATATTGAATGTTTCTGTTACATTTCCTCTTCTGTTTTCATCGTTATTCTGAAGTGCCTTTTCCTCAATTCTGCGAAGAACTGTTTAACATCAAGGCATTCTTCTGGACCCCACACTCCAGGTGAAACTTTCCCGCTGCCCAATATTTGAGCTCCTATGGATGCGCTCATTGATGTTGCTGGGTCATTGTAGCCATCAAAAAATGAGTCAGGATAGGCATATAATGTGCATGTAGCCTTAGTCTTTTTACCATTCCTTTTGCCTTCACCTATGGCGAAATGTATCTCATAATCTGTTTGTTCCGGTATCCTGTCCTTTTTCTTCTCTATATTCCTATCGATCAATGCTAGTAAGAACTCTCCAGGTAGAATTTCCATTCCCTTCATCTTTAGAGGTTCTTCAAAGTCTCCAAATCCAACTTTTACCAGGGATTTCATAACCTCATGTTGCTCATCAGCGAGATGTAATCTCCAGGTAAATTCCTTTATCCCCTTGTCCTTAATTCCTCTGGCAAAAGGCACAGTTGCAACCTCTGAGTGCATCGAATGCATAAATTCCATTTCACCAAATGGCTCTTCAACAACTAAAGTCTGCTTACCACTCTGTGGTGGCATATCTACTAACTTTCCGTCTATGAATTGCTTGCTGTTATATCCGTATTCGGCAAGTAGCGTCAAAATATTGTAGGGGGGTACAAACACAGGACTTTCCGGGCCAATCAATTTTGCTGCCCAATATAGATTTATCTTGTCCACTTCATCAAGTTTTTCAGCCACAGCTTTACAAAGTAAATTTGACATCCCCGGATCAGAACCTAGCGCCAATATTGCCGGAACCCCTTTTTTAGCCCATGTCTCATGCTCCCTTTTCTGTTTTTCTGTGTATATGCCCATTCCCCCAAGGTCTAAATAGGAGCATTTTGCTTCAAGGCAACAGTGGAAAATATCCATTTGATACCCAGCAAATGTGGGCACTGAATTTACACATACATCAACTTTTTTAAGCAAATCAATCGTCTTTTCTTTATCTGTAATATCTAAATGAACTGCTTCCAATCTCCTATCTTTTAATTCCTCTACAAGCTTCCTTGCCCTTTCCACGCTAACATCAGCAACAACTACCTTCTCAATATCTTTTGACTCTTTTGATACAAGATCCCTTACAATCCCCTTCCCCATCTTACCAGCTCCACCTAAAACAACTACTTTCATTTAAACCCTCCTTTTTATATTTATGTGATTCACATTGCCCAGATTATATTCCATCTACTCACCTCATGCCAGGAAAATAGTTTCTTAAATTGAAAAACATAG
>DAOUTC010000121.1 GCA_030626915.1 Dehalococcoidia bacterium | reverse complement strand
TCCACTTTCTGACCGATAGCCTCGATAACTATATCTGCCTGTATCTCAAATTTCGATCCGGGAATCGGTATCGGTCTCCTCCTGCCTGACTCATCTACTTCGCCCAATCTTGTCTTTACACATTCCAAGCCTTTCACATTACCATCACGACCAAGAATTCTTGTGGGCACAGTTAGAAGCAAGAATTTAACCCCTTCTTTTTTAGCCTCGTCAATTTCAGGTTCATAGGCCGGTATTTCGTCAAATGACCGGCGATAAACCACGTACACCTCTTCCGCATTTAGACGAAGGGAAGACCGAGCTGCATCTATGGCCACATCACCACCCCCGATGACTGCTACCTTCTTACCTGAAAGTGACTTTATAGCACCGGTGTTAAAACTCTTGATAAAATCTATGCCTTGTCTTACACCATTTAGCTCCTCTCCTGGTATGTCTAAGGGAAGCCCCTCGTGAGCACCTACAGCTATTAATACTGCGTCGAAACCGTTCTGGAGAAGTTTATTTGCACTACCCATACGCTCACTTACGCGGATGGCTAATCCCATTCCTTTGATGTGTTGAACCTCTTCATGCGGCACCTCTTTGGGCAGTCTATATGAGGGTATGCCATAACTCATAAGCCCGCCAGGCATGGGCTGAGCTTCAAATACTGTGACATCGTGTCCCATTAGCATTAAGTCTTTGCCAGCAGCTAAGCCCGCAGGTCCAGCACCCATAATTGCCACCCTTTTCCCCGATGGCCCCAATTTCCTCTCTTCAACCTTTATTTCCTTTCCCAGAGTAGCTACAAAATGCTGAATTGCGCCAATATTAACTGGCCGACCAGCTAACTCAGTACTGCAACAAGCCTTTTCACAAAACTTTAAATGGGGGCAAACCAAAGCACAGGTATCGGGAAAGGCAAGGTCTTTGCCAAGGGCAGTAACTGCACCTCTAAAATCACCAGTTTTAATTCTCCGAATAAATGCCGACACATCAACATGCACCGGACAAGCCTCAGTGCAGGGTGGGTCATAGCAAGAGAGACATTTTGCTGCTTCAATTAAAGCCTGTTGTAGAGAACTATTGGAAAAATTCGTCTTACTTATCATTCCCGTAGCACCTCCTTCATATTTCTTCCAGTTTATGGTAAGTCTCAGGCCTCCTATCTCTGTAGAATTGCCACAGATTTCTAACCTCCTTAATCATTTCCAGGTCAACGTCACCGATAACCACTTCATCTTTATCTTCAGAGCCTTGGGCTATGATCTTGCCCTTTGGATTGCAGATATAGCTGGAGCCGTAATACTTCCCGGGACCCCATTCTTCTACTCCTACTCTATTGATGGCCGCAATAAAGTATCCATTAGCTACAGCATGTGCCGGCTGCTCCAGTTCCCACAGATATGCTGAAAGACCTTTGGTTGTTGCAGAAGGGTTAAAGACAATTTCCGCGCCATTTAGACCTAAAATTCTCGCTCCCTCTGGAAAATGCCTATCATAGCAAGTATAAACCCCGACTTTGGCATATCTGGTATTAAAGACGGGGTAACCCAAATTACCTGGTTTAAAATAGAATTTCTCCCAAAAACCCTGTACATGTGGTATATGATTTTTTCTATACTTGCCCAGCATCTTGCCATCAGCATCAAAGACAACCGTGGTATTGTAATAGACTCCTGTCATCTCCTTCTCATACATAGGTACTATTAAAACCAAGTTATGTTCCTGGGCCTTTTTTTGCATTCTACTGCTTAGCGGTCCTGGAATTGGCTCGGCAAACTCATACCACTTTGCATCTTGCTCTGCCGGGAAGTAAGGTAGATGAAAAAGTTCTTGTAAGCAAAGAATCTGAACGCCCTTATCAGCGGCCTCATCAATCATTTTCTCATGCTTCCGAATCATCGCCTCCACCTCACCCTCCCATTTGGCTTGAATTAGCCCTACTTTTACAATTCTGGACATAACTACTCTTCCTCCTTTCTTTTTATGCCTTTATTAGCAATTTTAAACTCTGAATTTGCCCCTTCTTATGAATTTGCCCGTTCCCTTCTTTCCCACAAAGCTTCCATTATCAACTTTGAGCTCTCCGTTAACAATTACTTTCACAGGATAGCCCTTTATAGTCATGCCTTCGTAGGGTGTATAGTCTACCCTCTGATGAAGATTCTTCCAGGAGAGAGTCACTTCCTTTTCGGGGTCAAATATCACCACATCAGCATCTGAGCCAGGAGCTATCGTTCCTTTTCGAGGATACATGCCTAAAAGTTTCGCCGGATTGGTGCAGCAAAGCTCTACAAATTTGTTAATGCTTATCTTCCCAGTTCTGACACCTTCGGAATATATCAAAGGCATTCTGGTTTCGATTCCAGGACATCCATTTGGAATCTTCGCCCAATTATCCTTCCCCATATCTTTTTGACCTTTCATAAAGAATGGGCAATGGTCAGTAGATATTACCTGGAGATCCCCTATTCCAAGACTGTTCCACAGGATGTCTTGATTCCATTTGGCTCGAAGTGGTGGCGACATAACATACTTGGCACCGCCAAAGTTGGGCTCCTTGTATCTTTCAACATCTAAGAGGAGATACTGAGGGCATGTCTCTGCATATACAGGTAGTCCTTTTTCTCGGGCTCGTTTCACACTCTCCAGAGCACCACCACACGATGTATGGACTATATATAACGGGGCAGAAGCGGCTTCTGCTAAAGCAATAGCTCTTGCTGCTGCTTCTGTTTCCAGGATTGGTAGGTGGGCTTCAGCATGATACCAGGGAGCTATCTTCCCTTCTGCTAGAAGTCTCTTTGTGAAAACGTCTATTAAATAGCCATTTTCGGCATGTACCATCACTAAAGCGCCGATGTTCCTTGCCTTTTCAAGAACCTGAAAAAATGCTCCATCATCAACCATAAGCGTTCCTTTGTAGGCCAAAAACAATTTAAAGCTTGTAACTCCTTCCCCAACCATTGTTTCCATTTCTTTTATGATGGAATCATTAACATCTGTTACGCCTATATGGAAACCATAATCTATTACCGCCTTGCCTTCAGCTTTCTTTTTCCAAGTAGCAATAGCATCTGACAGCGTATTACCCCTTGTCTGAATAGCAAAATCCACTATGGAAGTTGTGCCCCCAAAGACTGCAGCAATTGTTCCAGTTTCAAAGTCATCTGAGGAGGATGCGCCCATAAATGGCATGTCAAGGTGTGTATGTACATCAACTCCACCCGGAAATACGAACATACCCTTCGCATCAATGGTCTCATTTCCTTCAAATCCCCTTCCAATTCCAACAATCTTACCCTTCTCAATGCCTATATCTGCTTCATATGTATCTACGGCGGTTACAATCTTTCCGTTTTTAATTACTAAATCCATACCCATCCTAGTAGCACCTCCTTTTCACTTTTCCTTCCTGCTAAACAAAAAGGGAAGGCATAGAGCATAGCAAAATACTCTACACCTTCCTTCATAGCAGAAACTTACTAGGAGCTCGCAAGTTAATCGCCTCCTTTGAGTTTTAACCTTTAAGTTTCAAGGGGAAAGCCCCATTTTACCTGCCAAATACACTAGCACTCCTT